>JAPPMM010000046.1 GCA_028819075.1 Gammaproteobacteria bacterium | reverse complement strand
TCGGCTTCTCGCAGGGGGCGCACACTGCGTCCCGATGGGTGGTGCTGGGGCACACGAACGTGCACGAGCTGGTGCTCTGGGGCGCCGGCCTCGCCACCGACCTGGCCCCGGATGCCCTCGCGGCAGGGCTGGAAGGCGTGCACGTCACGTTCGTGCGGGGCGCGCTCGACAAGTTCCGTGACAGACGGGAGGAGGAGGCTCAGGAAGCGTTGCTGGAGGAGCTGGGTGTGTCCTTGCGCGTACTGGTTCATCCGGTCGAGCACGAGATCGCGCCCGAACCGCTTCTGGCTGTCGCGGAAGCTGAAGTGCTTGAAGGCTGATTCCGGCTCCTCACGGGAGACGCCGCTCGTCCTGAAACAAACGCCCCGCAACGAACGCTCCAGCTCCGGTCCCCACCGGGTGCCTCGCGTCTCTCCGCGCATTACGTTCAGCCCCGCAGCCGGAACATCAGCGCACCGGATACGGAGGCCTCCATGCGCACGAGTCGAACGAAGAGCACGGGAACGAACCTGCACCGCAACCGGATGGCGCTCGCAGCCTGCTTCGTCACGACGGCAGCCTTCCTGGCTTCTTCTTGCGCAGACGCCGGTCTCGGAGGGAGTGACGGTTCCGGGGAGAACCTCGATGGCGATCCTGCAGCGACCACCGAGTGGACCTATTACGGCGGCCAGAACTCCTTCAACCGGTACTCCCCGCTCACGCAGATCAGCGCGGAAAACGTCGCGTCGCTCAAAATCGCATGGCAGCGCCCCGGCGTCGATGCGAGCCTGCAGGACGAGTTCCCCGAGCTCGCCTTCAACAACTACCTGCGCGGGACCCCGATCCTCGTCGACGGGACGCTGTACGCGCCCAACGCGGTGGGTCTGGTGGAGGCCTTCGATCCCGGGACCGGGAAGACCCGCTGGGTCCAGCAGGCGGCTTCTCTGGAAGATGCGCGCGGACGCAGCTTCCGCGGCGTCGCACACTGGAGCGGGGACGGCGCCGAGGATCTTACCTCCGACAACGGACACGCCGGCGGACGCATCATCTCCGTACGCGGATCCAGGCTGCACGCGCTCGATGCCGGGACCGGGAAGCCCGTGGCGTCGTTCGGCGACGGCGGCAGCGTAAACCTCGTGCCCGAGGGCCGCGACCGGTTCAGCTGGAGTTCGGGACCCATCGTCGTCGGCGACATCATCATCATCGCGGGCACCGTCGACGGTGCCGGGGACTCGGGCACGGAATGGCGCGACAGCGAGCCGGAGGACATCCGCGGCTACGATGCCCGTACCGGACAGCTTGCGTGGACCTTCCACGTCATCCCCCGGGAGGGAGAATTCGGCGCCGACACCTGGGGCGACGGCTCGCGCGAGTTGTCGGGAGACGTCGGCTCGTGGTGCTGCCTGAGCGCCGACGACGAACTGGGCATCGTCTACGTGCCTCTCGGCGCCCCGACCTCCGCCTACTACGGCGGGCACCGCCCCGGCGACAACCTCTTCTCGAACAGCCTGGTGGCGCTCGACGCCGCGAGCGGCGAGCGGCTCTGGCACTTCCAGATGGTGCACCACGACATCTGGGAGTACGACACCCTCGGCCCGCCAGTCCTGGGGCGGATCAACGTGGACGGGCGCGCGATCGACGCGGTAATGCAGGCGAGCAAAACCGGCTTCCTCTTCACCTTCGACCGCCGCACGGGTGAACCGGTGTGGCCCATCGAAGAGAGGGAAGTGCCACAGTCGAAGGTGCCCGGCGAGGCGACCTCCCCGACCCAGCCCTTCCCGAGCAAGCCGGCGCCGTTCGACCGGCAGGGCGTCTCCGAGAAGGACCTGATCGACTTCACTCCCGAGATCCACAAGCGGGCTCTCGCGCTGGCGGATTCACTGGTCCTGGGCCCTCTCTTCACGCCCCCGATGGAAGAAGGCTCGATCGAGGGGAAGATCGGCACCTACGTCGTCCCGGGAGCGTGGGGCGCGGGCAACTGGCACCTGTCCAGGACGGATGAACCGGGCGAGATGGAGTTCGGCACGCAGGGCGGATGGCCCCGTGCGGAGATCGAGGGTCTGCCCATCGTCAGGCCGCCCTGGGGCCGGATCACGGCCATCGACATGGACCGGGGCGAGCATCTCTGGATGGCGCCCAACGGCGACGCCCCCAACGATCATCCCCTGCTCGAGGGCCTGGATCTGCCCGCCCTCGGCAACGCGAACCGGCCGGCGCCGCTGCTCACGGCGACGCTGCTGTTCATCGGGGAGGGAAGCGACGCGGTCATCGGCACCCCGGATACCCACTGGGGAACCGAATTCCGGGCCTACGACAAGGCGACAGGCGACGTCGTGTGGGAGATGGACCTCCCGTCGGGCACAACCGGCGGCCCCATGACCTACATGCACGAGGGCAGGCAGTACATCGTGGTCGCC
>JAPPMM010000045.1 GCA_028819075.1 Gammaproteobacteria bacterium | reverse complement strand
GACTATATGGACGCCTATGGACGGCAATGGATTTCATCAGTCCGCCTCAATGGCTGGATGGGACTTCTCTGATCCCCCCCCGAGATCCCGCCAGATCACATGGATGCCGGTCCACCAGTTCGGGGTGAGGCGGGGCAGATCAGGCTGATTCCTGCGACAGGAGGCCGCGCGTCATCTCGCACCGCCGGCAGGAGCCTGGACCGATTCCATCCCTGTGATTCGGAATAGCTGAACTGTTTCCGTATCGAGAGCATCCCGGGCCACGCCGAGCAGCCGATCCCCGTCTACGTCATGAAGCTCGAACCGACCAGGGAGGGTCAGATCGCCCAGCCAGACTCCCGTCGGATCGAACACCGTCCAGGTCTCCGTATGGACTATCGGGCCGGGGAGGCGCGAATCGAAGAGGCCGAAGGACTCTTCCGGAAAGACACGCGCCCAGATGCCTCCCCGGTCATCCAGCAGCAGCCGGTCGAAGAGCGGCTTGTGAGTCGGATTCTCGGGATACTCGCCGAGGGCCGGGAACAGCATCCTGGTTTCCGGCTCTCCGGCCGGTGCCCAGGAGAGAAACTCCATCCGTTCCGCAGAGTAGCGCTGCCGATCCCTCCCCGACACCGGACGGGGCTGGCCGGACCATCGGACAATCAGCTGTAACCCACCACTGGAATCGTACCGCCGGAACTCCGGGACTCGTCCGTTCCCGACGACGAACTCGTCATCGCGTGTCGCGTGCGTGCGACGGGAGGTCCCCCAGGGGATGACCCAGGGCCGCGCGCCTCCGCCGAAGGTCCGGGTCCATACTTCGAGCAACCCGGCCGTGGCAACGGTATCGACCGCTTCGGAGAATGCGTCGACCCACGCGAAGACGTCATCGGCAGGGCCCTGACGGTCAACTGCGGGCATCCCGGTGCGCTGCTGCAGCATTCCTCGCCGGCAGTCCGTCGAGACGCCTTGCACCGGCGCCGAGCGTTCGCCGAGGCGAAACTGTGCCCGACGCAGGAACGTCCCTTCACTGTCAAAGAGATGGAGCCGGGATCCGTCGACAACTGCGATGGAGTCTCCGCCGCATAGGTGAACGCCGTCGATGTCACGAAGCTCTCCCGGACCCTCGCCTTGCCCGCCGAAGCGCCGGACCAGCGTGCCTGCCTGGTCGAAGACCATGACTTCGTAGGTGCCCGCGTTGGCCACGACGATTCCACCGTGCGGGAGGAAGCGGGCGCCCTGTATGCGGTAGAGTGGAATCTCGTCCCGACCCTCGAGCGGGTTCGACGACGCGCCGATCACAACCTCCGGAGTCGGCGCGAGCCGCCAGCTTCGCTCTGAGTCCCAGGCCGGCGCGGCGCTCTCGACGATCCGGGTTGCCGCACTGTCACGCTCGGCGACCGGCAGCGCTCGGGAAGAGCCATCGTCTCCGCCAGCGCATCCCGCAATTGCGACCGCCGCGACGGCGAGGCACGTCCACGGCGGTCGAAACTTGAGTGCAGGAATCCCTCTCGGCGCCACGATCACATCGGATTCACGCTTCACGTCGCCCGCTACATCCCCTGCCCATCGCCGTATTCGATCTCCGTCACAAGAAACTCCTCGAAGAAGTCCAGCATGTCGTGGAGTTTCTCGATCGTATTGTCGCGCCCATATACATAGTATCCTTCGCCGGGATAGGCCTTATATCGCACGATCTTATAGTGCTGATCGAGTTTGCGCGCGAAGTCGAGTGCCGCCGGGGCTCCTCCCTCCTCCAGGCGCCAGTCGGCCGCAATACCCTCGCCCTGAATGACGAAGGTGGGCGTCGTCACCTGATGGGCCTTGAATATCGCGGAACTGTTAAGATAGACGTCGCGATTCTCCGGGTACGGGCCCAGCTCGTACTCGACCAGCTTGATATGCTGCAGCTCGTGAACCTCGGTGTGGAAGTCGGTCATGTCGCCGTAGCCCGAGAGCGAGATCGCGGCCTGGAAGACATCCGGGGCGAAGGCCACCGCGGCCATGGTCATGATGCCGCCGTAGCTGGTCCCGGTAACCGCGATCTTGTCGGGATCCACGTAGGGCAGGGTCTTGAGATAGTCGACGCCGGCGAGCACGTCCTCGAGGTCGCAGTGGCCCCAGCATTCGTTGTTGAGATCCTCGAACTCGAGGCCGTAGCCGGAGCTGCCGCGGATGTTGGGCATCAGCACGACGTAGCCGCGCTGGGCGAAGAAGTGGACCTGCTGGTGGCGGCGGAACTGGTCGTCGAACTGGGAGGTGGGGCCGCCGTGGATCCACAGCACGCCCGGGAAGCGCTCACCCGGGGCCGCGTCCGGGGGCCTGTGCAGGTAGGCCTCGATGGTGAGCCCGTCGGTGCTCGGATAGCGCACCTTCCCGGGCATGTGAAGCTCGTCCGCGGCGCCCGCGGGGATCTCGCTGTGCAGGAGCTGCTTCTCGCCCGAGGCCACATCGATAACGAAGAGCTCAGCGGGGCGCACCGGGGTCTCGAAGGTGTAGCTGATGCGGTCGCCGTCAGGAGACCATTCCGGGCGGAGCGCCGCACCCACGTCCAGGTCCACGAGGACCTTGGGTTCGCCGCCGTCGGCCGACACCACGCGGAGGGAATGGACGCCGTCCCGGTTCTCCGTGTAGCTGATCCAGCGGCCATCGGGCGACCAGCGGGCATCGCTCTGGTCGTAGCCGGACGCCGCGACGGGGCGCGGATCGCCGCCGGCGCGGGGCACGACCCAGAAGTTCAGCCAGCCGCTCCGTTGGGAACGGAAGAGGATGGTCTCACCGTCGGGGGAAACCTGCGCGGCCCCGAACGCCCTGCCGGCACGGTAGTCGAAGAAGCCGGTGTCGCGCACGACAACGCGCTGGTTGTTCCCGTCGGGGTCGATCTCGATCACGTCGTGGTCGACCCAGCGGTCGTCCATGCGCACGTAGAGCAGCCGGTCGCCGTCCGGGGTCCAGCTGGGGTAGCCCTCGTAAAGGGGGTCGCCGGTCAGGCGGCGCACCTTCCCCTCCGGCACCGATACCGTCCAGATGTCCATGTTGCCGAAGCGGTCGCCGGAGAAGGCGATCCGGGTCCCGTCGGGGGACCACGCCAGTCCGTTGGCGCGCGCGGCCAGCCTGGTGAGCTGCACGTCGGTGGTGACCCGCATGCCGTTGCCTTCCTCGGCGGACCAGAGCCAGATCTCCGGCGCACCGCTCTTGTCGGAGGTGTAGGCGATCCAGCGGCCGTCGGGTGACCACACCGGCTGTGGCGCACCGAGCGAGCCCACCCCGCTCAGGCTGAGGTCGTCGGAGAGCGCGCGGAAAGCGCCGTCCTCCGTGGCGACCGCCCCCAGCCCGCCCCCCGACACGAAGGTGATCGTCGACCCGTCGGGAGCCCACTGGGGCGAGCGGCTGCCACCGACCGCCGCCCGCAGGTCGACCAGCACCTCCGCGCTGATGGGATCCTCGGCCATCGAGCCCGCCACACCACCCTCGGCCGCGGGCGCCTCCCGGGTGCAGCCCCACCCTGCCCACACCGTCAGGATCGTCGTCGCAACCAACGTCAACCGTCTCATGTCTGCATCCTCGTGTCCATGTCGGACGCGGCGGCGAGCGCAGCCCGACCGGCTCCTAACCCGCCCCGCCCCCGCCCGCGCCGACAGGCGACAGCGTCCGTCCCCGCAGCAGTGCATCCACTTCCGTGATCCGCGGCTCGCCTGCCTCCGTGACCTCGATCACCGAGTGGGGCGGCACGACCTGCCATTCCCCATCCTCATCCAGCCGCTCCGAGGCGATCAGCGTGCCCCCGGGAGCGAGCGGATGCCGGCGGGCGAAGTACAACGAGTTGGTCTCGTCGAAGTTCGAGGTGCGGATCACGGCGAGATTCCGCCCGTCGGCCAGGATCATGTTGAGCTTGCAGCGCACGTCCAGCGAGCCCGCGCGCTCCGCGGCCCGCGCCAGCGCCGTTCCGGGCGACGCCCCCTTCCAAACCTCCGCGATCGCCAGCAGGAAGAGGGTCTCCGTGTCGGATGTCCCCCGGATCTGTATGTAGAGTTCGTCCGGCAGCGTCGAGCGCAGTGCGCGCATCGCGTGCGTGTGGAACTTGCGCACGTATCCGTTCAGGCCGAAGGACCAGCGCTCGAACATGAACGGGGCCACCTCCCCCCGGTCCAGCGGAATGCCCGGGCTCGCGCTCCGCACGAGGGCCAGCGAACACGACGAACGCACGGACGAGAGCACGTCCTCGAGGTCCGGGTCGTGCCAGATGGGGCGCGCTTCGCGAATCCGCACCGGGCGTCCGCCGTGATACCAGCCAACGCCATACCCGTCCGCGTTGTGGATCCCGTGGCCCATCTCCCTTGCGTCATAGCTCTGCCGCACGAGCGTGTGGCTTCCCCCGAACACGATCGGGCGGACGGGCATTTCATCGCCGGAGTAGCATACGAATCGGCACAAGGCGCTTGTCTCTCCTTCGGAGGATGATGGGTTGGTGCCTTCGGAGATGAAGTTTTGCCGGGGATGCGGCGCGTGCAACTCAGGGCGATGCGGTACCCCGCGCGCGCTCCGGGGCGAGGATCTCCGCCAGCAGGCTCGAGTCCACGTTGCCGCCCGAGACGATCGCTCCCGCGGGGCCGGCGCCCACGTCGGGGATACGCCCGCACAGGAGCGCGGCCACGCCGGCCGCCCCGGCGGGCTCCACCACCATCTTGGCGGTCTCGGCGAGCGCGCGCACGGCCGCTGTGATCTCGGCGTCGCTCACCCGCACGACGTCGTCCACCAGGGCGCGCACATGCCGGTAGGTGATGTCGCCCGCCATGGGTGGGGCGAGCCCGTCGGCAACCGAGGCGACGCGCTCCAGACGGGCCGGCCGCCCGATGCGCAGGCTCTCGGACATAGCCGCGGCCCCATGCGGTTCCACGCCGTAGATGCGGAGTTCCGGGCGCAGGCGCTTCACCGCCGCGGCCACCCCGGCGATCAGCCCGCCGCCCCCCACCGGCACCACCACCACGTCCAGATCCACGGCCTGCTCGGCGAACTCGATCCCGGTGGTGCCGTGGCCGGCGATGACGGCCGGGTCGTCGAACGGGTGGGTGAAGAGCATTCCCCGGTCGCGCGCCAGCGACTCCGCCAGCGCGAAGGCCTGGTGCACGTCGTCGGCGATCACCACCTCGGCGCCATAGCCGGCGCTCGCGCGCGCCTTGGTCTCGGAGGCGCCCGCGGGCATGACCACGGCGCATGGCACATCCACGCATCCCGCCGCCCACGCCAGCGCTTGCGCGTGGTTCCCGGCCGACACCGTAACCACTCCGCGCCGAGCCGCCCGACCGGCGACCAGCACCTTGTTGAGCGCCCCGCGCACCTTGAAGGAGCCGGTCTTCTGCAGGCTCTCCATCTTCAACCGAAGCGGGATGCCCGCTTGTCTGCTCAGGCGCCGGGACGACAGCACCGGGGTCCGGTGCAGCCGGGCGCCGATGCGGGCCCGGGCCTCCTGGACGGCGTCCAGCGTTACGAGCGGTGCGATTACGGGGCTCCGGGGAGCGGGGGCATGGCTGACGATCGGGGATGATGCGGCAGGTCCGGCGCGCACGCCAGTGGGGTGAAGAGCTACCCTCCAGAGCCTCGGCGGGAACAACCATCGGTGGGCGGGATACTTGCGGCGCACGCCTCGACGCAGCCGAGTGCCACGCCGGGACCGCGGGTTGCGATGCCGCGCATCCCTCAGGACTGGCTCCTTCGGAGCGAGATCTGCACCAGGAGCCCCCATCATGTCGACCTCCTCGCAGGACCCGCCCATCCCGCGACTCCCGGCGCTTTCCCGACGCTGGTTCCCGCGAGGACTCCCGCTCATCCTTGCGCTGACATGGTTCGCCCTTGACCCGACGTCGCAGCCGGCCGAGGCCCAGGGTCTGTATTTCAACCCCGGATCACCCCTCGAGGCCGGGCTTGTGCAGCGGGTGTTCGTGGGGCCCCACTTCACGGACGCGTTCGGGGGCAGCCTTCTGCCGCTGAGCTGGGACCACGAGCAGTGGATCCGGCTCTCGTTCCCATTCGGCCTCGAGCCTCCCTCCCGAGGCGACTCCACGGGTACCGAGGGAACGTTCTTCGGCGGTGGGCGGGCGCTCGCGGGTGCGCGGTTCCGGCACGCCGACCGGGTCGGGGGCGGGTCGCTGTTCGAAGCCTCGGGCCACTACCTGCGCGGCACCGACTGGCCGTTCGCGGACCCGGTCGAGGAGCGGCTGCGCGCGACCAGTGCGCTCCTCCCGGCGCGCGACGACCAGCTGGAGCGATGGGGCGCCGGCGTCCGCTACGACCTGGGGCCAGACGACCCCGACGGCTGGGTCTTCGAGGGTGGCCTGGACCGCCTGCGCGGCAACCAGCTCACCGAACTCGGCGCCGCCTACGCCCGCAGCTGGACCCGCTGGCACGGGCAGGCGCGCTACCGCCGGGGCCGCCTGTCGGCCGACGCCGTGGTGCGCGGACGGGGAGCGGGGGAGGCCGTGTTCTACCGCACCGCCGGGGACATCGAGGACCGGTCGCTCTTCTTCGGCGGCCGCATCGGCCACTCGGCCCGCCTCGCCGGCCGGCACAACCTTCGCTACGGCCTGGATGTCCGCGGCGTGCGTCCCTCCACGAACGGCACGGTGACCGGCGTCTACGAAGACGCGGACGGCATCCTGGTCGCCGGAGGCTACCTCGACTCCGTCATCCGCATCTCCAGCCGGCTGGACCTGGCCGCGATCCTGCAACTCGAACGACATTCCCGTGTCGACGGCCTCGGCGTCTCGCCCTTCGCCAGCCTGATCTTCCGCCCCGCGGACGGGCACCGGCTCCTCGCCAACGCCGCGCGCGTCTCGTTCATGCCCTCCGCCGATCATCTCCTCCTGGATGTCGGCGCGGGGAGAATGACGGCCGGCGTGCTCATCTACGACATCCTGGCACGCGGCGTCCCCGAAGGCGGCTTCACCTTCAACGACCGCTGCCCCGGAGGCTTCGGGGGCATGTGCATGCGCTCGCCGCTCGCGCCCGGCGAGAGGCTGCCGGCGGATCCGGCGGTGCTCTGGAATACGCTGGTGGAGATCGCGGCAGCCAGCGATCCCATGGCGCTGCGACCGCTGCGGCCGTTCTTCAGGGACCCCGAACCGGGCGAACTCCTTCCCCGGCTCCTCCTCTTCAATCAGAAGGAGTGGGCGGCCGGCCGGCCCCCCTTCCTGGGAGAGGAGGTCCTGGGCCGCCCCATCGGCGTCGACCCCGTCGATCCGCTCGAGCCCAGCATCATCAACTCGCTGTCGCTGCAGTACCGGATCGAGGTGGAAGGCCGCGGCCGCGTCTCGGCGGCGCTCGGGCGGTCCTCCATCGACAACTTCATCGGCCCCCTCCGGGTCGAGACCCCGACCGTCTTCTTCGAGCCCGAATCCACGCGCGCGTTCATCGAGAAGCGCGTGGAGCCGATGGTCAGGCTGGGGATCGTCTATCCCGAACTGCGGGACCTTCTGATTCACGATCTTACCAACCTGGTGCTGGAGCTCCCGGTCGGAACGATCATGCCGGACCAGGTGACGACCCCGGGCCTGCTGCTTACCTACCGAAACTACGGCAGGGTCGACTTCTGGACCGCCGGCCTCTCGGCGGAGGTCTCGCTTACGCCCGCGCTCTCGCTCGAGGGCACGCACGCGCACATCAGCGAGCAGTGCTTCGATTTCGTGGCGAGTACCGCGACCGACTGCTCGGACCTGGAGGACATCTCCCTGAATCTGCCGAAGACGAAAAGCAGCTTTTCGATTCGCTATGAGGGCGCGGGCCCGGGCTATTCCGCGGAGGCGCGCATGCGACGCCAGCGCGGCTTCTACGCCAACGCCGGCGTCTATGCCGGGGACGTGGAGGGGTACACGGTGCTCGACGCCCAGGTGCGCTTTCCGGTTCCGGGTCTGCCGCGCGCCAGTGCGGCGCTCACCGGCACCAACCTCCTCGACGACGGTCACCAGGAGTTCATCGGGGCACCCGAGATCGGCCGCCTGGTGGTGGCCAGCCTCACCTACGCCTTCCGTTGAATGTGCCCCGGTGGTAACGTTTGCGCGCGGCCGGAAGCGGGATCCGGCCTGTCGCGAGCCACACCCCGCGGAGATCCGGCCTTGAGCGAGTTCACCACACTGAGATGCGCGTTCTGCCGCTCCCTCAACCGGATTGGCCTTGCCGAAGCCCGCACCGGGCCGAAGTGCGCGAGTTGCTCGCGGCCCATCCTCATCGATCGACCCGTCAAGGTCGAGGCCGAGGACTTCGAGGCCACCGTGCTCGGAGCGGGCGTGCCGGTGCTCGCGGACTTCTACGCGGACTGGTGCGGTCCCTGCAAGCTGGTCGTGCCCCTCCTGGACGAGATCGCGGCGGCGGAGCGGGGAAGGCTGCTGGTTGTGAAGGTCGACAGCGACCGCTCGCCAGAGCCGTGCCAGCGCTACGCCATCCGCAGCGTGCCGACCATCCTGCTGTTCCGGGACGGGGAGGAGATCGGCCGCAGCCTCGGCTTCGAGCCGGAGGTGATTCGCGGGTTCGTCCGCGAGGCCGTGGGAGCCGAGGCCAGCGCCTAGCGAGCCGCTTCCGCAGCGCGGATTCGTCCACGGACTGCCAGTGAGAGAGACACCATGGCAATGAGGGTGGCGCTCGCCTATTCCGGCGGGCTCGATACGTCGGTCATCGCCCGGTGGCTTGTCGAGCACTACGAGGCGGAAGTGGTCTGCGTGGCGGTCGACGTGGGCCAGCCGGGAGGGCTTGCCGGTCTGCGGGAGAAGGCCCTCGCCAGCGGCGCCGTGGCCTTCCACGGGGTGGACGCGCGCGAAGACTTCGTGTCCTCCTACGTCTGGCCGACGCTCCGCGCCGGGGCGGTCTACGGTCGCAAGTATCTGCTGGGAACCTCGATGGCGCGGCCGCTCATCGCGCGCCGGCAGGTGGAGGTGGCGCGGGCCGCGGGCGCGAACGCGGTGTCGCACGGATGCACCGGCAAGGGCAACGACCAGGTGCGCTTCGAGCTCACCTACCGCGCGCTCGCCCCGGAGCTCGAGGTCATCGCCCCCTGGCGCGAGTGGGACCTCGCTTCGCGGGAGGACGCCCTCGCCTATGCGCGCTCGCGGGGCATCGATCTGACGGGCGTCGACGAGGAGAAGCTCTATTCCTGCGACGAGAATCTCTGGCACATCTCCTATGAGGGCGGCCCGCTCGAGGACCCCACCTTCGAGCCCGAGAAGGAGATGTTCCTGTGGACGGTGTCGCCGATGGACGCGCCCGACGACGCGGAGCGCGTGGAGATCGAGTTCGAGGAAGGGTACCCTGTTTCCGTCAACGGGGAACGGCTGGACCCGGCGGAGCTTCTCAAGGCGCTCAACGCCGCCGGCGGCCGGCACGGGGTCGGGCGGGCCGACATCGTGGAGGACCGGCTGGTCGGCATGAAGTCCCGGGGCGTGTACGAGACCCCCGGCGGCACCATCCTGTACGCCGCCCTGAAGGAGCTTGAAGAGCTCACGCTGCACCGGCGCTCCATCGCCCTGAAGGACCTCGTGGCGGACCGGTACGCGGACCTGGTCTACGAGGGGCGCTGGTGGACACCGGAGCGCGAGGCCATCGACGCACTGGTGGATGTGCTCATGCGGCGGGCGACGGGCAGCGTAACGATGGAACTGTACAAGGGGTCGGCGCGCAGCGTGTCGCGCACCAGCCCGAGATCGCTCTACGACGGCGATCTGGCTTCCTTCGGCGAATCCGGCTCCGGCGACTACGATCAAAGCGACGCCGCCGGCTTCATCAGGCTCTTCAGCCTTTCACTGGAATACCCGGAGGCGGGGGAGTGACCGACCCCGGAGAGGCGGGAGCCGGCACTCCGGGTCACGGGCTCTGGGGGGGGCGATTCTCCGAGGAGATGGCGCCGGAGATGGCGCCGCTCAACCGCTCTCTGGACATGGATTTTCGCTTCTGGCCCCAGGACGTGCGCGCCAGCCGCACCTGGGCGCGCGCACTCCTGCGAGCCGGAGTCCTGACCCACGCGGAATGGCAGGACATCGACGCCGGCCTGCAGGTGGTGGCGACCCGCCTCGAGGGCATGGATCCCGCCGCGGTAGAGGACGAGGACATCCACTCCCTGGTGGAGCGCCTGCTGGTCGAGGAGGTGGGCGAGGTGGGCGCCAAGCTGCACACGGGGCGTTCGCGCAACGATCAGGCGGCCACCGACGTGCGCTTGTGGGGCATGGACGCGGTGGCTTCACTCGACGGTCAGGTCGTCCGGCTGGGCAGCGCCCTGGTCGATCTGGCCGCCGGGTCGCAGGAGCTGGTGATGCCCGGCTACACCCACCTGCAGCGGGCGCAGCCGGTGCGCGCCGCCCACTGGGCGCTCTCGCACGTCTGGCCGCTGGTGCGCGACCGGGCCCGTCTCCGCTCGGCCGCCGAAGAGGCCGCCGTGCTGCCGCTGGGCGCCGGCGCCATCGGGGGGTGTCCCTTCGCGGTCGACCGCGCCGCGATGGGCCGCGAGCTGGGCTTCCACTCCGTGACCCCCAACAGCATGGACGCGGTGGGCGACCGCGACTGGATCGTCTCCGTCCTCTTCGCGGGAGCGATGATCGGGGTGCACCTCTCGCGCCTGTGCGAGGACCTGGTGCTGTTTGCCTCCGAGGAGTTCGGGTTCCTGAAGCTCTCCGACGGCTACTGCACCGGCTCGAGCCTGATGCCGCAGAAGAAGAACCCCGACGTGGCCGAACTCGCGCGCGGCAAGAGCGGGCGCCTGGTGGGCAACCTGGTTTCCATGATGATTCAGTTGAAGGGCCTGCCGACGGGCTACAACCGCGACCTCCAGGACGACAAGGCCGCCCTCTACGACACGGTGGACACCCTGGAACTCACCCTGCCGGCGGTGTCGGGGGCGATAGGCGGCGCGGCCTTCCAGCCCGCGCGCATGGAGGCCGCGCTGAACCCCGCCCTCCTGGCGACCGATCTGGCCGACTACCTGGTCAGGAAGGGCGTGCCCTTCCGCACCAGCCACGAGGTCGTGGGACGGGTGGTGCGGCGCGCGGAAGCACTGGGCTGCTCGATCGCGGAGCTGTCCACCGAGACCCTCGCGGAGGAGCACGAGGCCTTCGGTCCCGGGGTGACGGAGGTCTTCGACCCGGTCCGATCCGCGGATGCGCGAGTGGTGAGCGGTAGCACGGGCCGCGAAGCCGTTGCCGCGCAGCTGGAGCAGGCACGGGAGGCACTCGCGGCTGGGTTCTGGTAGCCGCCTACAGCGGAGCCAGCGTCCTCCCCGCGGCCTCCGCAAACGGGGCCAGCCGCTCCATCATGCGCTCGAACTCCCCGAAGTCCAGCGACTGATCCCCGTCCGACCACGCGGACTCGGGATGCGGGTGCACCTCCACCAGCAAACCGTCGGCCCCGGCCGCGATGGCGGCGAACGCCAGCGGCGTCACCAGGTCGCGGCGCCCGCCCGCGTGGCTGGGATCGGCAATCACCGGCAGGTGGGTCTCCCGCTTCAACACCGGGATGGCGGCCAGGTCGAAGGTGTTGCGGGTCGCCGTCTCGAAGGTGCGGATGCCGCGCTCGCACAGGATCACCTGGCTGTTGCCCTGCTGCATGATGTATTCGGCCGACATCAACAGATCCTTGATGGTCGCCGACATGCCCCGCTTCAGAAGGACCGGCCGCTGCACCCTTCCGACCTCGGTCAGCAGGTTGAAGTTCTGCATGTTGCGGGTGCCGATCTGGAGCACGTCGGCGTAGCCCGCCACCAGCTCCACCTGCCGGGTGTCCATGACCTCGGTCACGACCGGAAGTCCGTGGGTATCGCGCACGTCCACCAGCAGCTCCAGACCCGGCTGGCCCATCCCCTGGAAGGAATAGGGAGACGAGCGGGGCTTGAAGGCGCCGCCGCGAATGCCGTGTGCTCCGGCGGCCCGCACCCGCGCCGCGGTCTCGCTCAGCATGTCGCCACCCTCGACCGAGCAGGGCCCGGCGACCACCACCACTCCGCGTCCTCCCACCTCCACGTCCCCCAGCGGAATCCTGGTCGGATCCGCCGCGAACTCCCGCGAGGCCAGCTTGTAGGGCTTCATGACCGGGTGCGCGGCCACCACCCCCGGGATGGAGAGCAGGGGGACGTGCTGGAGCCGCTCTTCGTCGCCGATGCATCCCACGACCGTCAGCGTCTCGCCTCGCGACACGTGCGTGCGCAGCCCGAGCGACTCCACGCGTTCGCGGATGTGGTCGAGCTCGTCCTCGGTGATGCCCTTGCGGGTGACGAGAATCATCTGTTTCTCCGCTTCGAGGCGTGTGCGCGTGTCCCGGAGCCGGAGTGTCCGCGCACGGACCCTCCGGATGTCGGGTTGCCTTTCCGCTCCTGTGGCGCCCGAATAGATTCCGGGCGCGTTCGGCGCCCCAATATAGTCAACCCGGCGGTCACGACAGCCCCCTTCAGAACGATTCCATGACGACGACCCGACCCTCGCTCCACGATCTCGACATCGACCTGGGCAAGCGCGCCCGCCTCCACAGGATCCTTTACCGAAACGGCCTCGGGAACGGCACCATGCTCGCCCTGCCCATCGACCAGGGACTCGAACACGGACCGATCGACTTCTTCCCCAACCCTCCGTCGCAGGATCCCGAATTCCAGTGGCGGCTGGCCGTGGAGGGCGGCTTCAACGCGATCGCCTGCCACTACGGGCTCGCGCGCAAATACATGCCGAAGTACGCGGGCCAGGTGCCGCTCATCCTGAAACTGAACGGCAAGACCAACATCCCGCCCGCCGACAAGGCGCTGTCGCCGCTCACGTCCACCGTCGAGGACGCGGTGCGCATCGGGGCCGACGCGGTCGGCTACACGCTGTACGTGGGCACGCCGCGCCAGGACGACGACTTTGCCCAGCTGCGCCGGGTGCGCCGGGACTCCGAGCGCTTCGGCATGCCGCTGGTGGTGTGGTCGTATCCGCGCGGCGAGGCCATCGACGCGAAGGGGGGCGCGACCTCGCTCTACGCCGTCGACTACGCGGCGCGCACGGCCCTCGAGCTCGGCGCCGACATCGCCAAGCTGGTGATCCCGCCCGCGATCGGCCCCAATCCCGCGCAGCCGGGCAAGTATGCCGAGATCGTGCACACCTACGCGGAGGGCGCGCGGCGCGTCTTCCGCTCCGCGGGCCGCACCATGGTGCTCGTGAGCGGCGGCAGCAAGCTCTCCGACGAGGACATGCTGGACAAGGTGAGGATCTCCATGGAGTCCGGCGCTACCGGACTCATCTTCGGCCGCAACATGTGGCAGCGTCCCTTCGAGGAGGCGCTCGACATCGTGCGCCAGGTGAAGGGCATCCTGAGCCGGTTCCCGTCCTGACGATCTCCCACCGGCAACGCACGGCACGGGAATCCGGGACATGACCGGCATTGACGCCCTGAAGCGGGCCGCCGCCGCCCGGGCGCTCGAGAGCGTCCGCGACGGGATGGTGCTGGGGCTCGGCACCGGGAGCACGATCCGTTTCTTCCTCGACCTTCTGGGGGAACGCGTGCGGGCCCGCAGCCTGAGCGACGTCGTGGGGGTGCCGACCTCCCGGCGCACGGCGGAGATCGCGCGGGGGCACGGGATCCGGGTCTCGCGCCTGCGCGCGCAGCCGCGCCTGGATCTGACGGTCGACGGCGCCGATGAGGTCGATCCGCACGGCAACCTGATCAAGGGCCTGGGGGGCGCGCTTCTGCGCGAGAAGATCGTGGCGCAGGCGTCCGACCGCTTCATCGTCATCGTGGACGAAAGCAAGGTGGTCGAGCGGCTGGGCACGCGCAGCCCGCTGCCGGTGGAGGTGACCCGCTTCGGCTCCTCCAGGCACCAGGGTTTCGTGGCGGAGCTGGGGGCGGAGGTCACGCTGCGCCGCACCGCCGACGGGAGCCGTTACGTCACGTCCAACGGCAACTACATTCTGGATGCGCGCTTCCCGGAAGGCATCGATGATCCTGTGGCGCTGGACGGGGCCCTGCGCGCGCGGGCGGGCATCGTCGAGAACGGGCTCTTTCTGGGGATGACCACCCGGGCCCTGATCGCGGCGCCCGGCGGCGTGCGCTCGATCGAGCCGGGCGGGACGGGCTGATGAGCACGCGACAGGCGGGCGCGCGGGGTCGGAAAGCCCGGGGAGCAGGGCGGGACACGCTCAGGAGGTCGGCATGAAGGTTCGCATCGCCCCGTCCATTCTGGCGTCCGACTTCGGGCGGCTGGCCGAGCAGGTGGTCGAGGCGGAAGAGGCCGGCGTCGACTGGATCCACGTCGACGTGATGGACGGCCACTTCGTCCCCAACATCACCATTGGTCCGGCGATCACGGAGGCGGTGCGGCGGTCGACGCGGCTGCCCGTGGACGTACACCTCATGATCGAGGCGCCCGACCGCTACATCCAGGCGTTCGCCGACGCCGGGGCGGACTACCTGACGGTGCACCAGGAGGCCTGCCCGCACCTGCATCGGACGATCCAGCGCATCCGCGCGGCGGGGGTGCGCCCCGGGGTGGCGCTCAACCCGGCCACCCCGGTGGAGGCGGCAGCGCCCATCCTTCCCGACATCGACCTGCTGCTGGTGATGTCCGTGAACCCCGGATTCGGAGGACAGGCCTTCATCCCCTCCGCCCTCGCCACGCTGGCGCGGGCGCGCGAGCTGCTGAATGCCTGCGGCGGCGAGGATACGGCGCTCGAGGTCGATGGCGGGATCGACGCCACGACGGCCCCCGGGGTCGCTGGCGCGGGCGCGGATGTGCTGGTCGCAGGATCGGCCATCTACGGGCATCCGCACGGGGTCGCTGCCGGGGTCTCCGCGATTCGCAACGCCGTGGAAACTCCGGGCGGCTGACGCCGTAGCCACGATCATGGCCACCTTCCGGCGCACGCAACGGCTGCCGCATTCACCGGCGGAAGTGTTCGCGTGGCACATGCGCCCGGGCGCGCTGGAGCGCCTGCTTCCTCCCTGGGAAAACGTGCGCGTAGTGGCGCGCAAGGGCGGCATCGCCGATGGCGGCACGGTTACGGTACGGGCAGGCCCCGGGCCGCTGCAGGTCGCCTGGACGGTCCGCCATACGGCCTGCGAGGACGGGGTCCTCTTCCGCGACGAGCAGGTGCGCGGCCCCTTCGACCACTGGGTGCACACGCATCGCTTCTCACCGGACGGAGCGGGCGGGTGCGTGATGGAGGACGAGATCGACTGGGGCCCGCCCCTCAACCTGGACGCGGCGCGCTTCGTCCGGTGGATCGAGTCCATGCTCGAACGGGGCTTCGCGTTTCGGCATCAGCGGTTGGCCAACGACCTCGCCCTGCATGAGCGCTACCGGCAGCAGCGGCCGCTCACGGTGGCGATCAGCGGAAGCTCGGGCTTTCTGGGACGAAACCTGCGCCACGTTCTCACCACCGGCGGGCACCGCGTGCTGCGCCTGGTGCGCTCGCGGCAGAAGGCCGGAGAGGGATCCGTCTACTGGAATCCCGCGCAGGGGCAGGTGGATCACGAAGGGCTCCAGGGCGTGGACGCGATCGTGCACCTGGCGGGCGAGCCCCTTGTCGGCGTGCGCTGGACCGACCAGAAGAAGCAGGAGATCCTGCGGTCGCGCAGGAAAGGCACCGAGTGGATCGCGCATACCGCCGCGCGTCTGTCGCCGCCTCCGCGGGTACTGGTGTGCGCCTCCGCGGTCGGATACTACGGCAATCGCGGCGACGAGAAGCTGACCGAGGAAAGCCGGCCCGGCCGGGGCTTTCTGGCCGAAGTGTGCAAGGCGTGGGAGCTGGCGGCGGCGCCCGCGCGCCGGGCGGGGATCCGGGTCGTGCATCTGCGGCAGGGGGTGGCCCTGTCGCCGGACGGCGGCGCGCTGCAGCTGATGCTGCCCGCCTTCCGGGCCGGGGCGGGTGGTCGGTTGGGCAGCGGGCGGCAGTACTTTCCGTGGATCAGCCTGGACGACACCCTCGGGCTCATCCTGCACGCGATCGTCACTCCGCAGGTTCGCGGACCCATGAACGTCACGGCCCCGTTGCCGGTGACGAACGCCACCTTCACCAGCGCGCTGGGCCGGGTGCTCCGGCGCCCGACGATCCTGGCGGTACCATCGCTGGCCGTGTATGCGCTGATGGGCGAGATGGGACGGACCGTGCTCCTGGGCGGGCAGCGAGCCCTCCCGGCAAAGGCGGAACGCACGGGATACGAGTTCCTGCATCCGTCGATAGACGAGGCGCTGCGCTTCGGGCTGGGGATGGCATAGCAGTCCACGGGCTGCCGGGCTGCGGAGTGCTGGCGGTCCCGGCGATTTCCGGGTTATCGTCCCCCTGCGGATTCCTCGAGCTGGAGCGTGCCATGCAGCGGCTGACCGTCCTCGCGATTCTGACCTTCCTGTCGACGTTTGCGTTCGCGCCCGAGCGCGCGAGCGCGCAGGCCGGCGCCGCGAGCGTCGTGCGGCTCGAGGCGTCGTCGCCGTCGGTTGTCGTGATGACGGGTGAGGAAGTCCCGTTCGAGGTGCGCGCCCTCGATGCCCAGGGCCGCGTGGTGGCCGACGCCCAGGTGCGTACGGTGGCGCCCCGGGCGGCGGCGACGGTGCGCGGGGGGACGGTGCGCGGGCGGACGATGGGCGAGTACGAGATCGTGGCGACGCTGCTGACGCCGCCCGGATACGAAGGAACCCCGCCCAGCCTGCGCGTGCCGCTCACCGTGCTGGCTCCGGAGGTCGCCACGGTGGAGGTCACCGCCGAGCCGGGCCGCCTCTATCAGGGGACCACCCTCCACCACACTGCCACCGCGCGCCACGCGGACGGATCCGCGCGGACGGCCCCGGTGGTGTCGTGGTCCAGTTCCGATCCGTCCGTCGCCACCGTCGACCGCTTCGGCTACGTGACCGCTACCGGCACGGGGGCGGTCACCATCCGGGCCGACGTGGAGGGCACGGCCGGCACGGCCGCCTACGACGTGGCCCCGTTCCCCGCGGTCTCGCTGGACATCGCCGGGCTGGCGGACGAGGTGCGTACCGGTGACGTCCAGCACCTCACCGCGGTGGCGCGCGACGCGGCCGGCGAGGTGGTCGCGGACGTGCCGGTGACCTGGACGCACACGGCCGTGCCCGACGCGGAGATGATCGCGCCCAGCGCGCCCGGTCAGATCGCGCGCGGCCGCTTCGTCGCCGACGTGCCGGGCGTGTACACGATCGTGGCCAACGCGGGCCCGCTGTCGGCGCGCGCGACCCTCCAGGCCGTCGGCCGCGACGCGGTGCGCGAACTCACGCTGGTGGGAACAGGGAGCACCGCCACGGTGCGCACCACGGACTTCTGGGTGTTCGAGGGGCTGGACGGCCGCGACTACGCGCTCACGGGCGCCAAGATGTCGGACGGGTACGCATACGCCTGGGACATCACCAACCCGGCCAACATCTTCAAGACCGACTCGCTGCAGGTGGACGCGCGCGCCGTCAACGACGTGAAGGTGTCCCCCGACGCGCGCTACGCCACCCTCACGCGCGAAGGGGCCTCCAACCGGCGCAACGGGGTGGTCTTCCTCGACCTGGCCGACCCGGCCCATCCCGTGATCGCCTCCGAGGTGGTCGAGGGGCTCACCGGCGGGGTCCACAACGCCTTCCCCGACGACGACTACGCCTACGTCCTGGCCGCCGGCGACAAGTACGTCATCATCGACGTCGCCGACATTTACAATCCGCGCGTGGTCGGCGAGTACAACCACCCCGACAGCCGCCTGCACGATGTCTGGGTGCTCAACGGCATCGCCTACTCGGCCGAGTGGGAGAAGGGCATGGTGGCCGTGGACGTGGGCAACGGGCGCTGGGGAGGCACGCCGGAGAACCCCGTGCTCATCTCCGAGCTGCCCGTGCCGACCGGCACCACCCACGCCATCTTCCCGTACCAGTCGCAATCCACGGACCGGTTCTACGTCTTCGTAGGGGACGAGAACATGCAGAGGAGGGGGCTCGCCAACGCGGGACCGCGGGGCGGCGGATCATACCAGTTGCCGTATGACCCGGAGACGGGGATGAACGGGATACCGCTCGCGACCCAGGGCTACATCCAGGTGATCGACTTCACGGATCCCGACAACCCGGAGATGGTCGCCCGCTACGAGGTCAGCGAGTACGGCACCCACAACATCTGGGTGGAGGACGACATGCTCTACCAGGCGTACTACGAGGGCGGGCTGCGCGTGGTCGACGTTTCCGGCGAGCTGATGGGCAACCTGTACACGCAGGGCCGCGAGATCGCCGTGCACAAGTCGACGGACGTGAACGGCTGGGTGCCCAACTCGACCATGGTGTGGAGCGCGATGCCCTTCAAGGGACACGTCTTCTTCTCCGACACCAACTCCGGGCTCTGGTCGGTGAAGGTGGAGCCGCCCGAGCGGCCCGTTTCGTAATCCGGCTGCGCTTTGTCGTAGAAGCAACTGGACGGAGATATAGCCTCGGAGGCCGTCGTCATCGGCGGTGGACCGGCCGGCTCCGCGGTGAGCCGTCTGCTCGCGCGCTGGGGGCACTCGGTCGTACTGCTCACGCGCCCGCCCACGGGCCATCCCGCGCTTGCCGAGTCCGTTCCCCCCAGCGCGCGCAAGCTCTTCACCCTGCTGGGAATCGCGCCGGCGATCGACGACGCGGGTTTCTTCCCGGCCCGCGGCAATCTCGTCCGCTGGGGCGATGCCCCGCTCCGGCGCGCCGACTTCGCGCCCGGTACCATCGGCCATCACGTGACACGCGACGCCTTCGATGCGCTGCTTCTCGATCTTGCCGAAGAAGCGGGTGCCGAGGTGCGGCGCGATGCAACGGTGCGGCGAGTGGTGCGGGGGGAAGCCGGTGGCGAAGGGGAAGGGGAGCAACTGCAGCGAGTCGAGTATGAGGACGGACGTGGCGGTACGGGGATCCTGCAAGCTCGCTTCGTCCTGGACTGCTCCGGCCGCACTGGGGTGATTGCCAGTCCGGAACTGCGCGTCCGCGACCAGTCGAACGCCACCGTCGCCCTGGCCGGGGTCTGGCGGGTGAACGCCGCCGCGCTCCCGGCCGAGCCCTGCACCCTGGTGGAGAGCTACCGCGACGGCTGGGCCTGGTCGATGCCGGTATCGGACACGCGCCGCTACCTGACCATGATGATCGATCCCCGCAGGACCGAGCTGCTCAAGGGGCACGGACGCCGCCGCCTCTACCTGGCGGAACTCGAGAAGACCCGGGAGGCCCGCCGCCTGGTGGCCGACGCTCGCCTTGAGAGCGACATCAGCGGCCACACCTCCTCCCAGTACAGCGCCTCCCGCTTTGCCGGGGACGGGTTCCTGCTGGTCGGGGATGCGGGCAGCTTCATCGATCCGCTCGCCTCGGCAGGGGTCAAGAAGGCGCTCGCTTCCGCGTGGCTCGCGGCGGTAGTGGTCCACACCTGCATCTCGACGCCCGACATGCGCGACGTGGCGCTCGAGTTCTTCGACAGCCGCGAGCGCGCGACCTGGCTCGGCCACCGCCGCCACACGGCCCGGTACTACCGTGAGGCGGCCGCGGCGCACGGTCACGGCTTCTGGAGCGCGCGCGCGGCGGCCGCCGGGGACATCGAGGCGCCCGCGCGTCCAGACGCGGCGCAAGCCTCCGCCCTCGACCCCGCCGCGGAAGTACATGTCCCGGTCCCGACGGAGCCCGACATCGCCGCGCTGCGCAAAGACCCGGATGTCCTGCGCGCCTTCAGCGAACTGCGTGCCGCGCCCGGCATCCGCCTGCGCCCCGCGCCCGGCCTGCGCCATCCCCGGCTACCCGCGGTACGCGGCCGCCGGATCGTCCTCGACGAGCACGTCGCCTCGCCCGCACTTCCCGACGGCGTGCGCTTCCTGCGCGACGTGGACCTCCCGCCCCTCGTCGAAATGGCCGGCAGCTTCGAGCAGGTACCCGACCTCTACCAGGCCTACCTTGACCGCGTGGCCACGGTGTCGCTCCCGGATTTCCTGGGCGCTCTCTCCGTCCTCCTCGGCAAAGGAATGCTGACCAACGAGCCGGAGGGAGATCGGCGATGATGGTCTCCGCACGCATCAACATGGCGATCACCCGCGGAGCGTTGGGCGTTCTGCTTCTACTCGGCCTCGTGCGTCAGATGAGTGCCCAGCAGCCTGAGCCGGGTACGGTGTTCAGAGACTGCGAGGCTTGCCCCGCGATGGTGGTTGTGCCGCCGGGGAGCTTCATGATGGGATCTCCCAGGACCCCGCGAGGCATGTACGCCGACGAGGGACCACGCCATCGGGCGACGATCGGCTATCCTCTGGCGGTGGGGGTCTACGAAGTGACCTTCGCCGAGTGGGATGCCTGCGTGAGCGCCGGGGGCTGCCTGGGCTACCGGCCGGACGACCACGGCTCGGGCCGCGGAAGGCGACCCGTCATCAACGTCTCCTGGGAAGATGCGCGGAGGTACGTCGCCTGGCTGTCGGAGCAGACCGGCGAAGCGTACCGGTTGCCGAGCGAAGCCGAATGGGAGTACGTGGCGCGTGCCGGGACGGAGACGGCGTGGCACTGGGGAGAGGACCCTGGGGAACAATGCCGTCACGCCAACGGATTCGACCGCGAACTTGCCGAGAGACTCGAAGTGGAGGACGTCAGGATCAGGGTCGTGCCCGCGTCCTGTTCCGATGGGTATGACGGCGTGGCCCCGGTGGGATCGTTCCAGCCGAACGGCTTCGGACTCCATGACGCGTCGGGAAACGTCTGGGAGTGGACGGACGACTGCTGGAACGAAACCTATGCGGGCGCTCCGGCCGACGGCAGCGCCTGGACCCGCGGCTACTGCGTTCCCCGCGTGGTGCGCGGCGGCTCCTGGAACAACCCGCCCGGTCTCCTGCGCTCGGCGTTCCGTGACGGGATTCCGCGTGAAAACCGAGGGTTCAACGTCGGCTTCCGGGTTGCCCGGTCGATGCACTAAGTTTCTCGGACGGTCGGAGGAGCGCACCCTCCCTGGCAGTCAGGCGTGGTCCGCCGATTCCCCCGTGTAGAAGGCGATCGTGCGCCTTGCCGCCGCACGCGCAGCGTCGGGGTCCTCTCCGGACACGACCGCCGCCTGCTCCCATCCCTCACCACTTCCCCGGATGAACGCCTTGCCGTCCCGCGACGTCGCAAAGGCCAACTCATCCGGCTTCGGCGCGTCCGGATCCGCCAGATGGAACGCCAGACCCAGGAGACCCAACTCCCAGCCGATGCCGGTCGCCCCCGGCCCGTACCGGCTCCAGTGCTCCGACAGCCGCTGGGTGTGCGTCAGCTTCAGCCGCGCGCGGCCGGCCCCACCTTGCGAGAAGCGTACCTCCACCCAGCTCACGTCGCCGCCGAACTCCCATGTGAGCGCGAAATGCCAGGGCCGCCCGCAGGCCGTGATTGCGCCCCCCGCGTTGCCTTCCAGTTGATAGCGCCCGCCGGGTTTGAGTTCTCCGCTGACAGGTAGAAACCAACGTGCGAGCCGCTCGCTGGTGGTGACCGCGTCCCACAGATCCTCCAGGGATGTGTGATAACTGCGCGAGAGGATGACCGCGCGCGCGGGCTGTCCATCACGCTCCAGCACCGACACCGAGCGCTCCGTGGCGTCCAGGTGTTCTTCGACGTCGAGGTTCATGAGTCCTCCCGGTTATTCGGCCCCAGCCAAGGCGTCGCGAGGGGTGATGACCGAGCCGGACCGCGGAGGGTTCTCCAATAGCAGCCGGTCTCCCGTGATGAGTTGACAACCGGGCTGGCTGGCGAGCAGCGCCCAGAGATGGTTGTCGCCCGGTTCCGGGGCGGCTTCGCTCTTGCCTGGCTCGCGCCACACCGCGTTCGCTGCCAGGTCGGTCAGCAGGCTGTCGATCTCGTCTTCGGTTTGCTGATGACACCGTGCCACGCCGGGTCGTCGCAGCACTCCCGAATACTCCGAGAGCAAGGCTCCGGACATCAGATAGAGCAGCCGGCCGTCGAGCATTGCGTCGAGAATCCGCGACGGAGGGTTGTGCGGGTCGGCACTCGTCATTCCGGACACGACGATATTGGTATCCACGACGAAGACCCCCCGGGTCAATCGTCCTTCCCGGCCCGGTATCGCCTGGTTTCGCGCACCGCCAATGCCATCGCCTCTTCATCGCTCAAGCCGGCACTCGAACGCGCTCGCGCGACGATATCGCGTGCCGTCATGGAAGGAAGGATACCCCTGAATTCAAGGCTCTCTTCGATGATCGCGCCCATGGAGCGTCCTTGTCGCGCCGCGGCCTCTCGCAAGGCCCGGTGTGTACGATCCGTCAAGCTGATTGTGAGGCGTGGCATGGCACGAAATCCCGGGTTTCGACGACGGTGCTGAGACATGAAAACACCATAGCACCAACACATCACCGATGCAACGTGCATGCATCGACCCGGGCTCGTGTGCTCTCCGCCCCGCCGGATCTCCCCGTTTGTCTCCCGTCCCCGCAGGCGGTATCATCCCTATGCCGCATACACCGGTAAACAAGAGTTTCTCCAACTCCCGGGTCCCGCATGGTTCACCGCCCTCGTTTGACCCGCGCGCGCCTGCTGGCGAGATTGATCGCCGCAGGCTCGTTCGTCGTCGCCTCCGGCGCCAGCGCCCAGAGCGACGAGGAAGGCTTCCCGATCGACCACGAAACCATCCGCGCCCGCTGCGCGGCGTGCCACCTCCCGGATTCCGAAGGGCGCATGTCGCGCATCTCCTTCGAGCGCAAGACGCCGGAGGGATGGCAGGGCTCGCTGCAGCGGATGATCTCGCTCAACGGCGTGACCCTCGCGCCCGAGGAGGCGCGCGAGATCGTGAAGTACCTCTCGGACCACCAGGGATTGGCGCCCGAGGAGCTGCGTCCCGGTCTTTTCGAGGTCGAGAAGCGGATGATCGACCACCGCTATCTGGCGGACACCGACGTCGAGTTCACCTGCATCCAGTGCCACTCGATGGGACGGGTGATCACGCAGCGGCGCACGCGCGAGGAGTGGGAGCTCCTGATGTCGACGCACCGCGGCTACTATCCGCTCGCGGACTTCCAGGCCTTCCTGCGCATGGGCCCCACGCCCGATCAGCCCGGTCCCGACGGGGAGCCGCCCGACACGCGCCAGCCCATGGAGCGCGCCGTCGACCACCTCTCCGAGGTCTTCCCCCTCCACACCCCCGAGTGGGCGGCGTGGTCGGCCACCATGCGCCCGCCCCGCCTGGAGGGCACATGGGTCATGTCGGGTCACCAGCCCGGACGCGGCGCGCTCTACGGCACGGTGACCATGGGGGGCGGCGGCGAACAGGACGCGTTCGTCACCCGTGCCAGCTACACCTTTCCGGGTACCGGCGAGACCGTCACCCGGCGGAGCCGCGGGCTGGTGTACACGGGATACCAGTGGCGGGGGCGCTCCTTCGAGTCCGATGAAGCCGATGGGGCGATGCGCGAGGTGATGTTGGTGGAGCGCGGCATGAACGAGATCAGCGGCCGCTGGTTCCGGGGCGATTACGATGAGATCGGCATGGATGTGCGCCTCACGCGCCTGGCTGGCTCCCCGGTCGTAGCGGGCGTGCATCCCCGCGCCCTCCAACTGGGTGGCGGCGAGCGCGAGGTGCGCATCTTCGGCGCCGGCTTCGCGGACGGCGTCGGGCCCGGAGATGTGGATCTGGGCCCCGGGCTGACCGTCAACAGGGTGGTCAGCGCCTCCTCCGAAGAGATCGCCCTCAATGTGACCCTGGCGCCCGACGCGGTCCCCGGCGGGCGCGACGTTTTCGTCGGGGGCGCGAGCCTGGCGGGAGCCGTGATCGTCCACGACGGCGTCGACCGCATCCAGGTGCTGCCGCGCACGGGCATGGCCCGCGTGGGCGGCATCGTCTTCCCGAAGGGGTACCAGCAGTTCGAGGCGGTCGCCTTCGACGACGGACCCGACGGGCGCCCAAGCTCCGACGACGATCTGGAGCTGGGGCCGATCGAGGTCGACTGGAGCCTCGAGGAATACGCGGCGACCTTCGACGACAACGACATCGAGTTCGTCGGCGCGATCGACCAGACCGGACTTTTCGTGCCCGCGGCCGACGGCCCCAACCCGGACCGCGACCGAAACCGCAACAACGTCGGCGACGTGTGGGTGGTGGCGACCCTCGCACAGGACGACAACGGCGACCGTCCCCTGCGGGCCCGCGCCCACCTGGTCGTGACCGTCCCGCTCTACCTCCTTTTCGACCCGGGAGCCAACGTGAGCACGGGAGCGAGCCCGGATCCGGCGGCAAGCTCGAACGGACGAGGAAGCCGAACCCCCGGACCGAATCCCGGAATGGGAAGGAGCCCTAAATGAGCAACGCAGGCATCACTTCGCCAGGCGGTTTGTCGGTGAGCGCCGCGACCGCGACACCGGTTATTGCTGCAGCCACCGAGGCTGCGAACGGGGCCGCTGTGCGAGCCAACGGAGCTCCGGCGCCCGCGCCGCCCCTCTCGTCCGGCGCTTCGCCGGCAGCCCCGGGTCTCCTCACTCCGAGGGAGTTCCACGCCTTCCAGGCGGACGGCGCGACGTTCCTCTACCTGGTGCCGAGCGCGGCGATCTTCCGCATGGACGATGCGTCGCTCGCGGTGCTCCGGGCGCTTGAGACGGCCAACCGCACGCCCGCCGAGCTGGTGCAGCGGCTGGAGAGCCGTTTCCCGCCGGAAGAAGTCACCAACCGCATCGATGAACTGCTGGGGGTGCGCGCCATCGGCCTCCTCGGCAAGCCCGCGCCGGCCCCTCCCGACATGCTGCCGCCCAAGGGCTTCCCGCTCACCACGATGGTCCTGAACGTCACCAGCAAGTGCAATCTGGCCTGCACCTACTGCTACGAGTACGGCGACGACCGCATCGTCGAAGCCGACTCCAAGCCCCGCTACATGGACCTCGAAACCGCCCGCGAGAGCGTCGACTTCATGTTCGAGCAGGGCGGGTCGAACCGGCTGGTGCACCTGACCTTCTTCGGCGGCGAGACCCTCCTCAACTTCAAGCTGCTCAAGAGCACCACCGCCTACGCCCGCCAGCGCGCACGCGAGGTGGGCAAGGAGGTCGACTTCAGCCTCACCACCAACGCCACGCTGCTCAAGCCCGAGATCGTCGACTGGCTGGCGGAGAACCGGGTGGGCGTGACCGTCTCCATCGACGGCCCTCGCGAAGTCCAGGACGGCCTGCGCGTCTTCTCCAACGGCATGGGCAGCTACGACATCATCCTGCCCAGGATCAAGGATCTGCTTGCGCGCCACCGGACCCGCCCCATCGGCGCGCGCGTTACCCTGACCAGCCAGAACCTGGACGTCAAGCACATCTTCAGGCACCTGACCGAGGAGATCGGATTCTGGGAGGTCGGCTTCGCGCCGGTGACCAGTTCGTCGTGCCGCGACTTCTCCATCTCGGACGCCGGCTACGACAAGATGCTCGGCCAGTTCGAGGAGCTCGCCCACGACTTCCTCGAGCACGCCTGCGCCGACCGCCATCACGGCTTCTCCAACGTGAAGGACACGCTGGAGGAGATCCACAAGGGCGTGAGCAAGGCGTACCCCTGCGGCGCCGGGCTCGGGCTCATGGGGGTGGCGACCGACGGCGACGTCGCGCTCTGCCATCGTTTCGCCGGCTCGGACGAGCACAAGATCGGGTCGGTGTCGGAGGGCGTCGACGTCGACGTGCAGTACGACTACCTGAAGAAGCACCACATCAACAGCAAGACCGACTGCCGCACCTGCTGGGCCCGTCCCATCTGCGCCGGCGGATGCTACCACGAGGCCCACACGCGGTACGGCACCACTGCAACCCCGAACCTCCACTTCTGCGAGTGGGTTCGGAGCTGGACCGACACCTGTCTTCGAGTCTACGGAGCCATCTCGGAGCGCAACCCCGCCTTCCTGGCGCGGTTCGACGCCTGAGCCGGCTCCACCGCGACCGAGTCAACGAGGAGAGAGACCCTTGGCACTGAAACCGATCAACCGCAAAGCGGACCGGATGGTGACCTACCTGGCGAACCAGGGCGACGTGCCCCCGGCCGAGCAGATGGCGGGTCCCGTGGGGCCGGCCGCCGGCGCGGTCGAGGGCGGCGCCGACGAGAACGCCGAGGACGTCGTCGCGCTCGGGGGACGGCTCCCGGAGGTGCCGGAGATCCCGCACATCCCGCTGGGGTGCTCGCTGGTCTTCGCGCCCGGCTGGGAGGTCGACGAGGCGGGCGGCACCGCGGGGCTCTGCCAGCCGGTGGAGCGCGACCTCTTCGACTGCCACCTGGCCTGCTTCTGGCCCGCCCACGTCCCGGACCAGCTGAACCACAGCCCGGACTGGACCGGCAAGTGCGCGGCCGCTCAGAACGACTGGCGCAAGCTGGAGATGATCTTCCCGTAGGCCGGGAGCCTCCTTTCCTCCACGAAACCTGACAAAATGGCAGACATGTCTGACAAAATGTCATACCTGGCGGTGCTGATCGCCCTCCTCCCCGCGGCCCTGGCCGCCCAGGAGGTGCGCTCGGGCGGCAACGGCACGATCTACATGGGGGCCTACAACGAGGCCGTCTACGTCATCGACGAGGCGACCCTCGAGGTCACGGAGCGCATCCCGGTCACCACCGGCATCCCCAACCTGATGCAGCTCTCCCCGGACAACCGGACCATGTACGTGCGCGACGCGGCCATGGAGCACATCGAGGTGGTCGATCTGGCCGAGGGGCGCTCGGTCGACTCCTTCACCCTGAGCGAGGGCAACACCAGGGTGCGCATCCGCTCGATGGTGGTGGAGCCGGGCGGGGAGTACATCCTGCTCGGCGCGCGCAGCTACACCAAGCTGCTCGACCGCTTCGAGATCGGCGAATTCGCGATCCTTCGCGTCGACCTCGACTCGCACGAGGTGACCGACACCGTGCCGACGGCGGTGGGCGAGCAGCGCCAGGGCGCCAACCTCATGTTCTCGCCGGACGGCGATCTCCTCTACTTCTTCGGCCGCGACATCATCGCCGTGGAGACCGAGAACTTCACCGAGGTCGACCGCTGGGAGCTGTCGCAGCCGCTGGAGGAAGGGCTCGGACGCATGAACATGAGCTTCCAGCGCAGTCCCTACGACGACGAGGGCATCTTCACGAACCTCTTCCGGATGACCGATCCGGTGCAGGGCCGTCAGATGATGGGCATCGCGCGCGTGAACCTCGCGGAGCAGGATGTCGACTTCTACACCCTCGGGCCCAGCGAGCGGGTGAGCTTCGCGCTGGCTCCGGGGGGACGCAAGGGCTACGGGCTGCGTTCGGAAATCGGCTTCTACGAGTTCTGGACCTTCGATCTGGAGGGGCGCCGGGTCGAGAGCCGGGTCGAGTTCCCGGGGCGTCCCCGCATGTCGCTGGTGCCGAGCTCCAACGGCGAGCTGCTCTACATCTACAACGCCGGCAACACCATCGACGTCTACGACGCCGACACCCACGAACTGCTGCGCACGGTGTGGCTCGACGCCGACATGACGCGCTTCCTGCTGGTGCCCGGGGACGCTGCCACCAATGGCGGTTCCGAGGGATAGACGTCCTTCCCCCGCGGGGCCCGTGAGTCGTCGCTCGCGAGCCCTGTTCGATCGCGAGGTCCGCTGGGCCCTCGGCTTCGTCCGTCCGTACGCGAAGTGGCTCGTCCTGATCCTCGCGCTGAGCCTGGCAAGCACGGCGCTCTCGCTCTACATCCCCTACCTCTCCAAGGACCTGGTGGACACCGCCCTGCTGGGGCAGGACGGCGCCGCGCTCACCCGCATCGTCGCGCTGTTCGCGGGGATCACCGTGGTATCGTTCGGGCTGAACGTGGTCTCCGGGATGCGCTACACGCGCACGTCGGCGGACATCCTCTTCGACATGCGCCTGGCGCTGTACCGGCACCTGCAGCGGCTCTCGCCCCGCTTCTACGCGCGCACCCCCATCGGCGACATCATGTCGCGCATCAACAACGACATCGGCGAGATCCAGCGCGTGGTTTCCGAGAGCCTGCTGTCGTGGCTGGGCAACATCGCGTACCTGCTGGGGACGGTCGGGATCCTGCTCTGGCTGGATGCCCGGCTCTTCCTGGTGAGCCTCGCGATCCTGCCGCCGTGCCTGTGGGCGCTGGTGCGTTACCGGAGGCGCCTTGAGAGCGTTACCGCGGAGCTGCGCGAGCGGAGCGCCGGGATCGGCAGCTTCCTGATCGAGACCATTCTCGGGCTCAAGCTCACCGTGGCGTCGAACGCGCAGCGGCGGGAGCAGAGGCGGTTCCGGAGGAAGAACGACGCCTTCATCCACACCCTGATGTCGATGCGGCTGCTGACCTACCTCGCGGGCGGGCTGCCCGGGCTGATCCTGGCGGGCGGGGTGGCGGTCATCTTCCTGTACGGGGGCCAGCGGGTGATCGCGGAGGCGATCACGATGGGGACGTTCGTCGCCTTCATGGCCTACCAGATGCGGCTGCTGGGACCCATCCAGGGGTTGATGGGACTGTACGCGAGCCTCGCCACCGCGCGGGTCTCGCTTGGGCGTGTGCATGTGATTCTGGACACCCCGGTCGAGGTGCGGGAGCCTGAGGCGCCTGTCCACGTTGACGGGCTGCCGGGCGAGAAGCAGGGGGAGGCGCGGAAGCCGGGCGCACCGGTCCCCGGGGAGAGGCTGGGCGGGGAGATGCGGCTGGAGGGAGTGAGCTTCTCGTTCGGGCGCGGGGAGCCGGTGCTGGACGGGGTCGACCTGGTGGTGGCGGAGGGGGAGGTGGTGGCGGTCGTGGGTGCGAGCGGGAGCGGCAAGTCCACCATCGTGGACCTGCTGTCGCGGCAGCTCGACCCGGACGCGGGCCGGATCCTGCTGGGCGGCCGCGACCTGCGCGCGCTTCGGCTCGCGGACGTGCGCGCCGCAGTGGTGCCGGTGGAGCAGGAGCCGTTCCTGTTCAACACCACCATCGCGGAGAACATCCGCTACGGCCGGCCGGACGCGTCCGACGCGGAGGTGGCGGCGGCCGCGCGCGCGGTGGGGCTGGACGCCTTCCTCGCGACCCTGCCGGTCGGCCTGGAGACGCAGGTGGGCGAGCAGGGGCGGGAGCTGTCGGCGGGGCAGCGGCAGCGGGTCGCGGTCGCGCGCGCCTTCCTGGCCGACCCGCGGGTGCTCGTGCTCGACGAACCCACCTCCTCGCTCGACCCGGCCTCTGAGCGCGCGCTGATGGAGGGCTACCAGGCCGTGATGCGGGACCGCACGACCATCCTGGTGTCCCACCGTCTCGCGCTCGCCCGGCGGGCCGACCGCGTGGTGGTGCTGGAGCGCGGCCGCATCGTCGAGGAGGGCACGGCGACGGAGCTGCTGGGTCGGCGCGGTACGTTCGCCCGGTTGTTCGGGGGGGAGGAGGGTTAGCGTCTGCAGACTGTTGCAAAAGTGAGAAGGCAACAATTTGTTGCATCTGGTGATTTGCAACGCCGTGCAGAGGGGTGCTCACGCAGAATGCGACAGGCCTCCGATGCCACGCGGCGATCCGTTGCGCTTGGTGGCGGGAGCTTCCAGCCTGTATCATCGATCTCATGGGACCAATGGCAGAATGGGAAGACCTCGAGCTGCGGCTGGACGCCCCGCCGCCGGGCGAACTTCGAGGTGAGGGTGTGCGCATCGCGGTGGTGGACAGCGGCGTTCACGCGGCGCATCCCCACGTGGGTGGAGTGGCCGGCGGCGTGGCCATTGGGTCGGACGGATCGGAAGCCGACGACTACGTCGACTGGCTCGGCCACGGGACGGCCGTCACCGCCGCCATCAAGGAGAAGGCGCCCGCAGCCGAGTTGTTCGCCGTGAAGGTGTTCGGCGACCGGCTGGCCACCAGTTGCGGCGCCTTGGTGCGGGCCATCGAGTGGGCGGCCGAGCATGAGGCGCGGCTGGTAAACCTCAGTCTGGGCACGTCGAATCCGGCGCACGAAGCCAGGCTGGCCGCGGCCGTGACACGGGCGGCGGAGCAGGGAGCGCTCGTAGTCTCGGCCCGGCAGAGTGATGGCGTGCGCTGGCTTCCGGGGTCGATTCACGGCGCCATCGGGGTACTGCTGGACTGGAGCTGCTCCCGCCATTCGGTGCGGGTGGGCATCGACCATCAGGGAGATCCGGCGTTCCTCGCCTCGGGTTTCCCCCGACCGATTCCTGGCGTTTCCCCGGCGCGCAACCTGGGCGGAATCAGCTTCGCGGTGGCCAACGTGACGGGTGTTCTTGCCCGGCTGCTGGAAGCAGAGCCGGAGGTGGGCAGCGCCGGTCAGGTCTTCGAACAGGCCCGCCGTTACGCCGTCCGGCGGCCCGCCACCCAGTAGAACAGCAGTCCGGCCGCGATCAGTCCCAGGCCGATAAGGCCCTGCGCCGGGCGGTCGACAAGGATAAAGGCGAGCGTCCAGGAGGTCAGCGCCAGGTAGACCAGTGGCGTGACCGGATATCCCCAGGCGCGGTAGGGGCGCTCGAGCTCCGGCTCGCGCCTCCGCAGCACGAAGATTCCCGCCACCGCGAGCAGGCTGTTCAGCCCCAGCGTGAACCCGGAGAACACCAGGATCGCCTCGAAGGACGCGCTGAAGATGAAGAAGAGGGCGAGCGCCGCCTGGGTGAGAATCGCGACCCTGGGGATGCCGGACGGCGTCCTCTTCTCCAGGAATCGAAAGACGGGATAATCCTCGCCGATGACTTGCAGCACGCGCGGGCCGGCCAGCACCATGGCGCTCACGGTGGAGACGAGCAGCACGGCCAAGGTCACGCCCATGATGTCGGCGCCCAGGGGCCCGAAGATGTGCATGGCGGCGATGTGTCCCACCTCGAGCCTTCCTTCCAGTTCCGACATCGGCGCCGCCCTCAGGAAGGTGTAGTTGAGGGCCAGGTAGAGAACCATGACCAGCAGGGTGCCGCCCGCGAGGACGCCGGGCAGCGTGCGCCCCGGGTTCTCGAGCTCGCCGGTCAGGTAGGTGGCCGCGTTCCAGCCGGTGTACGCGTACGAGACGTAGATGAGCGATACCGCGAAGGCGCCGCCGAAGACGAGTTCGGCATCGCCCGCCGAAGGGAGGAGCGCGACGGGCTCCGGGGCGTCCACCATGGCCAGCGCGGCGGCGCAGAAGGCGGCGATCAGGATCACCTTGACGGTCGTGAAGCTGCGCTGGAAGAAGGACGAGGCGCCGTAGGTGGCCGAGTGCACCCACGCCGCCGCCGCGACCAGGCCGGCGGCCAGCCAGGTGGGCGAGAGGGCGGGGAAGACCGAGGCCAGGTAGGTGCCGAAGGTGATCGCGGCCAGCGCGGTGGGGGCGGCGAACCCGACCGTGGCCGAAATCCACCCCGACACGAAGCCTGCGGCGGGGTGGTAGATGCGTCCCAGAAAGGTGTACTCGCCGCCCGAACGCCGTAGCGTCGCGCCCAGTTCCGCGTAGGTGATCGCGCCGCAGAAGGCCGCCACGCCCCCGACCACCCAGAGCAGCAGGAGCGGGAAGGTGGACTGGATGGTCTCCACCTGGAATCCCAGGCTGGTGAACACCCCCGTGCCGATCATGTTGGCGACCACGACCGCCGCCGCCGCGTGGAAGCCGTACCCGCGCGTGTTCGTTGAAGTGGGTCGCATGGAGTGCCTGGGCCTGGATTCCCTGTCAATCCGACCATCCATTATACGCCCCTGGATTGGACCGGCGACCCGCTCGGCAGTAAAATCCGCCTGTCGCAGATCGGCTGTGCCGAAGACAGCACGGAGGAACTTATGAGCCATCATCATTCATTCCCGAAGACACTCGCCGCCGGCCTCGCGATGGCCTGCCTCCTGGGCGCCCAGTACGCCTGCCAGGCGGAGGCACCGGGCCAGACGGATGCGGAGGAGCAAATGGGCGCAGAGCAGGAGGCGGAGGGCGGCGAGGTTCACTGGAGCTACGAGGGCGCGACCGGTGCCGACATGTGGGGCGGGCTGGACCCGTCGTTCGCGGTCTGCGACACCGGCGTGCAGCAGTCCCCGATCGACCTGGCGGGCGCGATTCCGGCGGGCGGCGGCGGGCTCGAAATCCAGTGGCAGCCCACCGACGGAGAAGTCGTGGACAACGGGCACACCATCCAGGTCAACATGGCCGAAGGGAATACGATCACCCTGGAGGGCCGACAGTTCTCCATGCTGCAGTTCCACTTCCACCTGCCCAGCGAGCACACCGTCGAGGGAGGGGTCTACCCGATGGAAGTGCACTTCGTGCATCAGGCCGAGGAGGGGGACCTGGCGGTGGTCGGGGTCTTCATGGATGCTGGCCAGGCCCATGCGGCCACCCAGGCCATATGGGATGCCATACCCGGCGTCGACGAGGCGCCCGCGCCGCTGGCCGGGATCGACCTGAACGCTTTCCTGCCCGAGGGACGCGCCTTCTTCCGCTACGCCGGTTCTCTCACCACGCCGCCCTGCTCCGAGGTGGTGAGCTGGGTGGTCATGACCGAGTCGATTGCGGTCTCGCAGGAGCAGGTCGACGCCTTCGCGGCCCTGTATCCGATGAACGCGCGTCCGGTGCAGCCGCTCCATCGGCGGTTCATTCTGCTGAAGTAGACCGGGAGCTCCTCTCGCCGAGCAGAAGGCCGCTGGGGCGCCCCGTGGTCGGGGTGATGGGCTCCGGCTCCGCCCGCCACGCCCATCTCGCCGAGCCGCTGGGCCGCGCACTGGCGCGGTTGGGCGTGCACCTGCTGACGGGGGGCGGGGCCGGAGTCATGGAGTCGGTCTCGCGGGCCTTCGGCGCGGTGCCGGATCGGGCCGGACTGGTCATCGGGATCCTCCCGGCCGGCGACACGCCCCCTGATCGAGCCGATGCAGACCCGGGCACTCCCCCCGGCTATCCCAATCCCCGGGTTGAACTCGCCATCCGCACTCACCTCGACGCCCGCGGCGACGATGGTTCCGGGCTACGCTCCCGCAACCACATCAACATCCTGTCGTCCGATGTCGTCATCGCGTTGCCGGGATCCTCGGGTACGGCTTCGGAGGTCGACTTGGCGATCCGTTACCGCCGGCCCCTCATCCTGCTGGGAAACACGGCCCGCGCGGATCGACTCCCGGGCTCCGTGCCGACCGCCGAGAGCGTAGATGAAGCGGTGGAATTCGTGCGCCGGGCCCTGCGTGGCAGCGGTGGCGAGTCCCTGCCTCAGGGGTCTGAGCGTTAGCTTCCTGCACACGCTTCCACCATCCAGGGAGCATCCACCATCCAGGGAGACCAAGATGCGCAATCCATCTCGCGGTGTGCTCGCCCTGCTGGCGCTGACCAGCGTCGCCTGCGCGGGCGATGGAGCCGGAGTGATCACAACCGAAAGCGGCCTTCAGTACGAGGTGCTGCGAGAGGGTGACGGCCCGATGCCGACCATGAATGACGAGGTCGTCGTCCACTACCGCGGCACGCTCACCGACGGAACCCAGTTCGACGCCTCCTATGACAGGGGCGAGCCAAACACCTTCCCGGTGAACGGCCTTATCGCGGGATTCAGCGAGGCGCTCCAGTTGATGTCGGTCGGCAGCCACATCCGCGTCACGATCCCGTCGGAGCTGGCGTACGGCGAAGCCGGCGCGGGTTCGCTGATCGGGGCCAACGCGACGCTGATCTTCGAGATCGAACTGCTGGAGATCGTCGGGAGATAGCGGAGTAGCGGGACGTTGCGAGGCGCCGGTTGCCCCCGACCCTACAGATTGCCCGTCACCAGCCTCACCACGAACGCGACCATGAGCATGATCGTGGGGATGACGAAGGCGACGCCCACCCCGAGGGTCAGCCCTGCCCGGAAGAGCGCCGGCCCGACCGGGCGCAGGCTGCGCCCCCAGATCCTGTGCAGAACGCTCTCGACCATCCACCCGAGCGTGTAACAGAGGTTCGCCATGATCCCGAAGGGCAGGATCGCCGGGAGCGCCTGCACCACCTCCGATAGCGGATTCAGGGTGAGGAGCGCCATGAAGATGGTGCCGATCCCGGACCCCGCCAGCACCGCGTTGTAGGCAAGGCGCCGCTTCTCCCACCACTTGATGATGCCGCCGACCTTGCGTTCGGCCGGGGCGGGATAGAGGAAGCGGACGAGAGCCGACTCCGCGGGGCCGTCGCCCGCCGCGCACTGCTCCAGGCTCATTGGATCGGATGGGGTCACGGACTTCCTCGCTGGGCGGTGGTATCCGTTGGACACCCGCGCATATCCTGGAGTTGCCCCGGAGCCCGCCTCAGAAGCGGGAGGTCACGGTGACCCGGAAGCTCCGGGTGGCTCCCGGATTGCGCTCCTGAACGTCTACGTACTCCGCCTGCAGAAGGTTCTCGACCTTCGCCCGCACATCCATGTCCATGACTTCGAGGGCGAGCCGCAGGTCCAGCAGCGTGATGGGGCCGCGTTCATCCAGAGGATAGGCGAGAACGGTTTCCGCCTCGCTCCGGTGACGCACGTCCAGCGCCAGCAGATCGGCCCAGCCGGAAAGGGTCGTTGTGATGTTGTGGCGCGACCGGTACGCGAGCGGCCGGCCGGTGTCGAGATCCTGCGAGTCGATGAAGAGGTAGTTCGCGTGGAGGTTGAGCTTCTGGGGCACGACGCCGAAGCGCACGCCGGCGTCGAGCCCGCGCACCCGGGCCTCGGCCACGTTGCGGAACTGGAAGGTGAGGGGCTGGTTCGGGGCGCCGGTGACCTCGATCAGGCCGGAGTACTCGCTCCAGAACAGCCCTGCGTCGAGCCAGAGCCGTTCGGTCGGGGTGATGGTGGTGCCCACTTCCCCGGCCCACGCCGATTCGCCGCGCAACTCGAGATTGGGCACGACGCGAAAACCGAAGGTGGTGGTTCTGGTGAACTGTTCGGAGACGCTGGGTGACCGGTATCCCCGGCTCAGGGATGTCCTCAGGCTCACGTCCGGCGTGGCCTCGAAGACGAGACCGATCTTGGGATTGAGCGTCAGATCGCCTTCCACTACCGAGGCCTTGTGCGAATCCAGCCGGATGCCCGCCGAACCGCGCAGCCGATCCGAGAAATCGATTTCATCCTGGACGAACAGGGCCAGATCGGTGACGTCCGGCGTCGGGCTGAGGAAGTTGGAGCTCACGTCGGTTCGGGACGCTTCTCCTCCTGCCGTGACCGCGTGCCGTCCGCCGGAGAAGAACGAGAGCTGGACGTCGGTGCCGTAGCGCGTGGAACGGTGGAAGTCCTCGTTGTCGTGGAAGTAGTTCTGGTTGCGGACATGCTGCACCTGCGGCCGCAGCTGCAGCTTGAGCGTCGAGGTGACCACCGGGGTGGCCGTCATTCCGAAGACGAGATCGGAATTGCGCTTCCAGTCGCCCAGGTCCGCGGGATCCACCTCGAGACGGCGCTCGGGGGAGAGCCAGGTGAAGAACTCCTCCAGGTCCTCGCGCTTCCCGCTGGCGAACACCTCCAGCGGTTTGGACGACTCGGCCCCGAAGACGGCCTTGGCGCGCCACTGCCAGCGCTCCTGGCCTCCGTTCTGGCGAAAGCCGTCGGATCCCTCTCGTCCGGCGAACACGGTGACGCCCGCGCCCCCGATCTGCCGCGAATGCTGAATCTGGAGCCCGCGCATGCTCAGGCGCTCGTCGGTGAAGTCCAGGTTGCCCGGGGTGTCGAATACGCCGTAGTAGCCGCGCACGGCGGTGCGCGGGGGGCCCAGGGGCGGGCGCGTGATCACGTTGACCACGCCGGCCATGGCGTTCGTGCCCCACAGGGTGGAGTTGGGGCCCTTGACGATCTCGACGCGGTCCACGTCGAGCAGTGGCAGGATGCTGAAGTCGATCCTCGATTCCACGCCCGTAAGCGCCCGATGGCCATCCAGCAGCATCAGGACCCGGCTGCCGACGCCGCGGGCGATACCGCTGGAGCCGCGGATATCCATGTGACCCGCGTTGAAGGTCACGCCCTGGGCGAACGGGAGCGCCTCCTTGAGGTTGGTTACGTCGCGGCGCTGGAGTTCGTCCGCGCTCAGGATCGCGACGCTCACCGGCGCGTCGCCGGGACGCACGGTGGTCCGGCTCGCGGTGACGGTCACGCCCGGGACGTCGAAGAGTTGCGGTTCGAGCGGGATTCGAAGCGGCGCGGATGCGGTGGCGGCGGGATCGGCTGCGAACTCCGCGCTCCCGTAGCCGTCGGCGATGACGAAGAGCGTGTACGTGCCGCCGTTCGGCACGGGAATCTCGAAGCTCCCGTCGTCGCCCGTAAGCGCGCGCAGCGGGGTCGACTGCACGAGCACCTCGGCGCCCATGACGGGGTTGCCGTCTTCGTCGTCCACCACCACGCCCCGGATGGTGGCCACGGCCTGGGCGGTCAGGGGTGCGCCGGCGAGCAGCATGAAGGGAGCGAAGAGTGCGGCCACGGCCAGGGGAGCACCGCGCATGCGACGGCCGCTCATCACGGTCAGTTCTTCCGCCAGACCGTGGTCGAGACGTTGAGCGCGGGTTCGGTCACTTCAACGGTCAGGACGTTATTGCGGAAGGTATACGTCCCGATGCCCTGAAGGATCCGGCCGTTTTGCTCCCAGGTTCCGTCAAGACGGTTGACGTAGGTGCCCTCATCCTCAATGGTGGTGGTCTCGCCCCCCGGCGTACCGACCGGAAGTGTGACGCTTAACATCGTTGTGCCCGACGCTTCGGGACCCGTTACCGATGTCTGTTGCGCCGTGAAGGTACCCGACACGATCGGCGGCGTGAAGGTCTGCCCGCCGGTTACGATTGAGGACAGCGACTCCAGCGTGTAGGTGCCCGTGAGATCGGGCGGTCGTTCCGGCTCGGGTTCCACCGGATCCTCACCCCCGCCGCAGGCCGCGAGCGCCAGAATGGCGACGAGGAGGGGAAAGAGTCGGGGTGACCTGGAACGGAGCATTGCTTTCTCGCTGTTGACGGGACCGACACCAACGATCCGACGAGCCGTGGCGGCACGTGCTCACCGCGCACCGGACGTGCCCGGAACCAGCGCAACACCCTTGATAACCTATTGGTGGCCGGGGGTTCTCACCAGAACAGGCTGCGGATGGCCCAATGGGGCGATTTGCCGGTTTGCCGCCAACGCTTTTGACTCTACATTGCCCGCGCCTTTTCGGCGTGCAGCCCTTCGTCTACACGGAACAGGACCAGCGGGTGACGACTCAAGCAGACCCCCACGTCGAGTTCGAGGACATCGCCAAGAGCTACGATGGCCGGGTGATGGCCGTCCAGGGATTGAACCTCAGCGTGCGCCGGGGCGAGTTCCTGAGCCTGCTCGGGCCATCCGGCTCGGGGAAGACGACATGCCTCATGATGCTTGCGGGATTCGAGACTCCGACCGCGGGAGCCATCCGCATCGACGGCCGATCGGTGCACGCCCTGCCGCCGCGCAAGCGGGGCATCGGCATGGTGTTTCAGGACTACGCGCTCTTTCCCCACATGACCGTGGAGGACAACCTGGCCTTTCCGCTGGACGTGCGCGGCATCGAGCGCGACCGGCGGCGGGAGCTGGTGGACCGGGCACTCAAGCTGGTCCGGCTGGAGGGATTCGAGAAGCGTCGGCCCGGGCAGCTCTCGGGCGGGCAGCAGCAGCGGGTGGCGATCGCGCGCGCGCTGGTCTTCGAGCCCGAACTCGTGCTGATGGATGAACCCCTCGGCGCCCTCGACCGCCATCTGCGCGAAGAGTTGCAGTACGAGATCCGGCGCATCCACCGGACGCTCGGCGTGACCATCGTCTACGTGACCCATGACCAGCAGGAGGCCATGGTCATGTCGGACCGCATCGCCGTGCTGCGCGACGGCATGGTGGAGCAGGTGGCCGCGCCCGAAGCCCTGTACGAGGAACCCGAGCGCTCGTTCGTCGCGCGCTTCATCGGCGAGAACAACCGCCTGCACGGGCGTGTCGCCACGGTAAATGGGGACGTGTGCGACGTGGTGGTGGGCGGCCAGGTGGTGCGCGGGTATCGGGTAGTGGACTGCCGGCCGGGGGACCCGGTCACGCTCTCCATCCGGCCCGAGCGAATCACGCTGCATCCCGAGCCGGGGCTGTTTTCGAACCAGTTCGAGGCGGTCATCGAGCACATCACCTTCGTGGGCGATCACCTGCGCATCCACATGGAGACCTGCGGGCGGGCCGACTTCGTCGCGAAGATCTCGAACGTGGTGGGACAGGGCGCGGTGCTGGAGGGCGACGAAATCCGCGTGGGATGGACGGCTGCGGACTGCCGGGTCCTGGACTACGGCGGCGCGGAGGGCGCGGTGTGAACGAGTGTTGCAGCGCGCGCCCGTCGCGCCAGCGAGAGGCTCCCATGGCTCGCCGATTCGCGGTGCTGGGGCTCGCCGCCCTGGTCGCTGCCTGTGGGGGCGACAGCGGCGATTCCCTGACCGTCGGTGCGTGGGGCGGGGCCTATACGCGCGCCTGCAAGCTCGCCTACTACGAGCCGTTCATTGCCGAGACGGGCATCGTCATCCGCGACGCCCAATACAACGGTGGCCTGGCCGAAGTCCGGGCGCAGGTCGACGTGGGACGGATTCACTGGGACGTGGTGCCCATGGAGATCGCCGACGCCGTGCGCGGCTGCGACGAGGGGTTGCTCGAGCCGCTCGATCCGGCGATGTGGGCTCCCGGCGCGGACGGAACGCCACCCGGGGAGGATTTCTTCCCCGGCACCCTGACCGAGTGCGGCGTCGGCGCCGAGTTCTACGCGACCGTAATCGCCTACAACCGGGAGAACATTGCCAGCCCCGAGCCCCGGACCATGCAGGACTTCTTCGATCTGGAAGCCTTTCCGGGACGCCGCGGAATGCGCCGCAAGCCGATGGGCAACATGGAGTTCGCGCTCATGGCCGACGGCGTGCCGCCGGCAGAGGTGTACCAGTTGCTGGACACCCCCGAGGGGATCGAACGCGCGTTCCGCAAGCTGGACACCATCAAGGACCAGATCGTGTGGTGGGAGGCGGGCGCCCAGCCGCCCCAGCTCCTCGCCGACGGCGAAGTGACCATGACGACGGCGTACAACGGCCGCATCTTCAACGCCCAGGTGCTGGAAGACCAGCCCTTCGAGATCATCTGGGACGGGCAGCTGCTGGATTTCGGCCAACTGGTCGTCGTGGCCGGGACGCCGAATCTGGAAGCGGCGCTCGAGTTCCTGGCCTTCGCGACCACCCCCCGGTCCATGGCCCGGGTCAGCGCCAACATCTCGTACAGCCCGACGCGCTACTCCGGACTGCCGCTCGTGGGAACGCACGCGGAGGCGGGGGTCGACATGCTGCCGCACATGCCTACCTATCCGGAGAACCTGGAGCGGGCGCTGCGCAACGACTGGGAGTGGTGGGTGAACCACACGGACGAGATGAACGAGCGCTTCAGCTCGTGGCTGGCCCGATGAGGGAAGGCTCGATGGCGGGAGGACCCGACAGCGACGCCGCTCACCGCGGTACGCGACGGTGAGCTCCGAATCGATGCCGCGAGGGCGCGACTGGCGGCCGCAACTGCGGGCGGCCGGGCTCGCGCTACCGCTTGTAGCCTTCGTCGGCGTGACCTTTGTGGCGCCTCTCGCCACGATGTTCAGCCGCAGCGTCTATGACGCGGTGGTGGCGGACGCGCTGCCCGAGACGCTCGCCCTGCTGGAGGGATGGGACGGGGAGAGCGTGCCCGGCGAGGAGGTCTTCGCGGCGGCCGCGCGCGAGCTGATGGAGGCGCAGGAGGAGCGGGTGATCGGCCGGGTGGCCGGCCGGGTCAACCGGGTGCAGGGGGGGATGCGGAGCATCGTCGCGGTGACGGGCCGGCGGCTTGCCGCGGCCCCCGACGGCTCCTGGCGCGAGACCTTCGTCGAGATCGACGCTGCCTGGGGCGAGGTGAGCACCTGGCACGCGCTGCGCACAGCCGGCGAGCGCTATACCAGCCGTCACTACCTGGCCGCGGTCGATCTGCGGCGACTTCCCGACGGATCGATCGCTCGCCAGGAGGAGGACCGCCGCATCTACCTGCGTCTGTTCGCGCGCACCTTCCTGGTCAGCCTGTCCATCACCGGGTTGTGCCTCCTGTTCGGCTACCCGCTCGCGCATTTCATCGCCCATGCGCCGCCACGCCGCGCCGGCCTGCTCCTGGCACTGGTGCTGGTCCCGTTCTGGACCTCGCTGCTGGTGCGCACGACATCCTGGATCGTCCTGCTCCAGGGCCAGGGCGTGATCAACGACATCCTGGTCGCGCTGGGGCTGGTGCCCGATGGCGGACGACTCGCGCTCATCTACAACATGACGGGCACGTTCGTCGCGATGACGCACGTTCTGCTGCCGTTCATGGTATTGCCGCTGTACTCGGTCATGCGCGGGATTCCCCGCTCGCACATGGACGCGGCCGCTTCGCTCGGAGCCGGCCCGGCGCAGGGGTTCCTGCGGGTCTACTGGCCCCAGACGCTCCCCGGGGTGGGGGCGGGCAGCCTGCTCGTGTTCATCCTGGCCATAGGGTACTACATCACCCCGGCGCTGGTGGGAGGGAGCACCGGCCAGCTGATCTCCAACATGGTCGCGTACCACATGCAGACCTCCCTCAACTGGGGGCTGGCGTCCGCGCTGGGCGCGATCATCCTGGCGTGCGTGATTGGCCTCTACCTGCTGTACGAGCGGTTGGCCGGGACCGCGGGCGTGAGGGTCGCCTGACGTGCGCGCGCTGAGCCGGGCGGAGCGGGCAGGAAGGACGATGCACGTCGCGTTCTGCGCGGCGGTGCTGTTTTTCCTGATGGCTCCCATCCTCGTGATCGTGCCGCTGAGCTTCAACGCGGAGCCCTACTTCACCTTCACGGAGGGCATGCTGAGGCTGGACCCGGAAGCCTGGTCGCTTCGCTGGTACCAGGAGATCGCGACCAGCGACGTCTGGCGGAGCGCGCTGGTCAACAGCCTGGTGGTCGGCACCGCCGCCACGGCGCTGGCCACCTTCCTGGGTACTCTGGCCGCGCTCGGGCTCTCGAGCCCCGACATGCCCGCTCGCCGCTTCCTGATGGGCTTCCTGGTCTCGCCGCTGGTGACCCCGGTGATCATCTCGGCCGCGGGGATGTTCTTCTTCTACTCCCGCATGGGCCTGGGCCAGACCCACCTGGGGCTGATCCTGGCGCACGCCGCGCTGGGGACGCCGTTTGTGGTCATCACGGTGACCGCCACCCTGACCGCCTACAACACCACCCTGAACCGCGCCGCCGCGTCGCTGGGGGCCGGACCACTCCGGACCTTCACCCGCGTGCAGTTGCCGCTGATCGCTCCGGGGGTGCTTTCGGGGGCGCTCTTCGCCTTCGCCACTTCGTTCGATGAAGTGGTGGTCGTGCTCTTCCTGGGCGGAGTGGAGCAGAACACCATCCCGCGCCAGATGTGGGCGGGTATCCGCGAGGAGATCAGCCCCGCCATTCTGGCCGTCGCGACCTTCCTGATCGTGTTCGCGGCGGCGCTGCTGCTTACGGTGGGGTGGCTGAGGAGGAGGGCGGCGGGGAGGTAGGCTGTGAGAGGGACATGGGATGGCAAGAAGAGCGAGACATCATGAAGGAATGGGTGCTTTCCGTCTTCGCCCTCGCCCTGGTGAGCGTCTCATGCTCGACCATCTTCGGCTCCAGCGCATCGCTGACGGTCACAGTTCCGTCAGACAGCCGGGCCACCTTCGATTGGCCGACAGGATCTGACAACATCATCACGCTCGACAACTCGCTGGACGATCCAACCGACATGGCTGGCATCGAGGTCGAGATCACGGGGATCGGGCAGTCGGTGACCCTTGATGCCCGCGATTTCAAGGCTGGAGTGGAGCGCTTTGGTGTCCCGGGCTCCGGGAGGATCCATGTCACCGTCCAGCTCAAACAGCAGGGTGACATCGTGGCGGAAGGGGCCACCAGTTGGGTCCTCGAACCGGAGGTCGAGTGGGAAGTCGAACTCGAACGCTCGCCTTATCCGATAGGTGCCTTCATTGATGAGGCCGAGATCAACGAACCGCGCCCGCGATGCGGCTGGTGGTGGTGCCACGGGGTCTGGCGTTTCGACATCAGGGCAGACGCCGTCAACTACGCTGGCGAAGCACTCTGGCTGACCGTCTGGCGGGTACACCCTGACGAGTGCGCGGATCTATGTCCCTGACGCTCTGCCCCCGGCGGTCGAGACGCTGACGGGGGAGGCGCCGGAGTCTGCCATTTTGTCAGGTCGCCGGACTCACAACGGGTCAGAGTCGCTCCCGCATGGCCTGTGCCTATATTGGGTGCAGTGACCGACTTCCGATGGAGGACACGGACGCCATGAGCAGCCTGCCCAAACGGATCATGCAATACGCCGAGGACATGCCGGAGGCCACACCGATACAAGCGGAGGACCTGCTGCATCTCGACGACCGGGCCGCAGTGGCCAGGGCTCTCTCCCGCCTTGCCCGTTCGGAGCGACTCCTACGGATCTGCCGTGGCATCTACATGCGACCGATCCCGACTCGCTTCGGCCTTCGCGCACCGCGTCGCGAGAAGGCGCTCGCGGCCTTGTCCGAACTCTGGGGCGAGACCATCGTTCCCAACGGCGGCGATGCCGCCAACTGGCTTGGGCTGACGACTCAGAATACGGTTCGCTCGGTCTATCTCACCTCCGGACCCGACCGTTTCCTGCACTTCGGGGCTCATCGGGTCGAGTTGCGCCACGCTCCGGAGTGGCAACTGACGGCACCAGACCGCACGGTCGGCACAGTCATCCGTGCGATCGCATGGCTCGGTCCCAACGAAGTCGAGGATAGCCTGGACGCTGTGCTTCCCAAGCTATCGAGGGAGGACGTGAGCGAGCTTGTCGCCGCGCGGGCGCTCATGCCCGCATGGATGGCGGAGCCACTCGTCAGGCGCTTGGCACATGGCTGAGGTCCGTTACGCAATGCTCTCGGCTACCGAGAAGCGCGACGCATTGGAGGTGGCGGAGCAGCGAGGCGGGCATAGGACCTACCTCCTGGAGAAGGACACCTGGGTCGTGGCAACCCTTCGAGTCCTGTTCGAAGCACCGTTCGGACGACATCTGGTATTCAAGGGAGGCACGTCGCTCTCCAAGGTGTGGCGAGCGATTCGCCGCTTCTCCGAAGACATCGACATCACCTACGACATTCGCGGATTCGCACCCGATCTCGTCGCAGGCGGCGACGAGGAGGCACTGCCACCCACACGCAGCCAGGAGAGGCGCTGGACGCGGGCGATCCGCCCCCGCCTCGCTGAGTGGGTTCGAGACACCGCGCATCCTCTCGTCGAAAGGGAACTCGACGAGGCTGGCTTTGCCGCAAGCGTTCGAGCCGAGGCCGAGCAACTCTACGTCGCGTACGATCCGCTGTTCAAACCGATCGGGCCCGTCCGACCGGAGGTTCGAGTCGACTTCGGAGCGCGCTCGACTGGCGAGCCTCACACCGTTCAGTCCGTGGTGTGCGATGCCGCCGCCGTGCTGCCCGACCTCGGATTCCCGATGGCCCGGGCAGCCGTCATGCTGGCGGAGCGAACATTCTGGGAGAAGGCCACCTCAATGCATGTCTACTGCCTTCAGGGGCGCGTGCGAGGCCAGCGTTGGTCGAGGCACTGGCACGACCTCGCTCGGCTTGGCGATGCCGGAATCGCGGCCCGGGCTCTGACGGACCGCGAACTCGCTCTGTCGGTTGCGCGCCACAAGGCGATGTTCTTCCGGGAGAACGATTCCAATCGCCGGAGGATCGACTACGAGGCCGCCGTCTCGGGCAACCTCAGGCTTGTTCCCTCGGGTGCCGCCCAGGAGTCGCTTGCCGAAGACTACACCAGCATGCTTGCCGCTGGGATGTTGGTGGACGAGGACGATCCGTTTGAGACGCTCATGCAGCGGTGTGCGCTGATCGAGGAGATGGCCAACGCTCGCTGGCCATCACAGCCGCCCGCACCGAATGACTGAGGTGCGACGGCTGGAGCGCAAGGCCCGGGAGTGCCGCCCGGTGGACTCCGACCCGAACCCGTGAACCTCCCTGAGATCGCTCGGGTCGACCGGCTCCTCCAACCCCTAGTAGGCACCACGCTCCTCTTGGGGCTCCTGCTCCTCTGGCAACGCACCTACGACCACTCGTGCGTGGCGCTGACGTCTCCCGGGCTTGTCTATGTCGCAATATTCTACGGGCTCCTGGAGTACCGGTTGGAGCGCAAGCGCTTCGCTGTGGACTACTACCTGGATGGCCGGTCCTCTTGGCGGAGGCGGTTGCGGGGGACTTGGCTGCCGGTGGTGATCAGCATGGTGGCGGCGCTGCCTCTGGCCGTCTTTCTGGTCATCTTCGCGGCTCTCTCGCGGCCCAGCGACTGGCTGTTTCTAGCGGCGGCGGCTGTGGCGGCGCCCTTCCTGTTCAACCGCATCTCGCGGTGGCCGGGGCGGCACTTCAGGCGTGACGCTGACGAGGGCGGCCGGGGCGTTGCGGTCGCGGACATCCTTAGTGCGCGGCTTGCGGGCTGGGTCCTGCTGGCGCTGGTTGCCGTCGCCTACGTCTACTTCAACTACATGGTGATTGGCGGTCCGCCGTACATCTATCCTGATTCCCTTCAGCTGACGGTGGAGGCCTTCACGGCGGGCGTCCAGTCGGCGTGCCCGATGGTGGACGACGGGCTGCGTGCGGCGGCCGCGCTCGAGGGCTCCTCGTGGTACGTGGTGACGGGCGCGGCGACTGCGTGGTGGACGCCGGACGGGATCCGGTTGGCTGTATGGATCGGGTTCTTCCTGAACGCCGCGCTGGCGATCGCAGGATTCGTTCGTGGGCTTGAGGGATGCATGCTGGCGGCTTGGCGAATAGGCGCCCGGAATCGTCGTCGCCCGAAATCAAGAAGGGATTTGACGGATGTCGAATAAGCACGCGAGTGATGTGGACGCGGGCCGGGGGACGTCGCGCGCGGGACGGACGGCGTGGGCCGGGCGGGTGATGCTCGCACTGGTTCCGCTGGCTGTGCTGGTGGCTACGGGCGATCAGATGCTGCAGTTGCGGGCCGAGGAACGCTGGCGAGAGTTCTCCGAGGCGCTTCGCCGGGCCCCGTTGCCGGAAACGCGCCAGGCCATCGACGTAGGGGTCGACGAGGCCTTCGCGCCAGTCTACGCCGCGATGCCGTCGCTGCTGGACTGGCACTACTCGTTCATTGGACAGTATGCCGAGCTGGGTCTGGCGCTGACTGGAAGACTGGAAGAAGAGATCGAGTCGCGGCTGTTCGGGGCACTGGACCAGCGCATTAGCCTCGGCGTTGCGGATGTTGGCCGGGTGATGCAAGAGGAGATGCTCACGGAAATCCAGCGCTTTAGTCGGCCGGGACGCGGAGGCGCTTCCACCGGGGTTGAGAGGTGGGGCGGGCGGGCCATGGAAGCCCTCCTAAGGGACGCCAGACGTCACTTCGTCATGGCCATCGGTCCGACGGCTGTCGCGGCCGCGACAGCTGGCGTCGGGACCTCGGTCGGTGTGACGACCCTCACAAGGGGGTTGGCCGAGAAATTGGCAGGGGGCGTGGCGCTCCGGGTGGCAGGGGCCCGTCCTGGGCCGTGCGGCGGGGTTTATCGTGGCCGCCGCCGCGGGAGTCGGTATCGACATCGCACTCCGGGAGTTGGACGAGTTGCTCAACCGGGACGAGCTCGAGCAGGCGCTGACCGCGTTGGTGGACGAGGAAAAGGAGAGCGTGAAGGCCACCTTGAGGAGTGCGGTCGACGAGGTGAAGGTGAAGGCGCTGGGGGACTTTGTTCCGTCGCGGTTGCGGTAGTGCAGGATCGCCGCGCAACTGTCAGAGAGCGATTGGTCGAAACCTGAACTTGGTCCGCCCGTGGACTCCGTTTGGGAAGACGGATCTCCCCCCCAAGGGTCAGATCCGCGCCACCGCCTTCAGCTTCTGATATCCCGCACCATCCGCCCGGTGTTATCGCCCTACGCGTCTCTCGTCCGGACATCCAGCTCGACAGAGAACACTACCTCTTCGCCCTCGCTGGCCCTTCCGGTACGCCCGTCCAACGCCTCACCGACCGCGACGCGCAGGCCGTTCAGCAAATCCGCGCCACGCTTTAGGTGCTGTTCGATGTCCAACAACTCCGTCAGCATCGCCATCCGCCCCTTCCGCGTGCGGAACTTCCCCTTGCGCTCAAGGAAGTAGTCGTGAATCAGGAAGTTGCGGAGTCTTCTCCCCTCTTCGAGGTGCTCCGGCACCCACTCGTCGATCTGGTGCACGAACTTCTCTTGAAAGTAATTCAGCAGTCGGCCGAGCGTCCACTTCTCCATCTTTTCGGCCCCTCCCTCAGAACCCGACATCTCGTTGAGGGCGACGATCAATCTGGTGACCGACTCCTCGAAGAACTGTCCGTGCTGGGCCGCCGACCCGTAGCATGCGAACACCGCATTCAGCTGGCCCTCTTCCGACTCCAGCATGCTCAGCGATATTTCGGAATAACCGCGATCCCTGTAGGACTGCTGGGTCGTACCTCTCCGTCGATCGGGTCTTCCCGGCCGGCCGCTCTTCCTCTTAGCCAACGGTTCGGTCAATTCGGGTAAGGCGTCAAGGGACGCGTGGGTTCGGTCGAGGGATGTCGGTTGCATGGCGGACACAGGTGGTAAACCCAGTACTGTGCCCACTGTCGGCGCGTCCGTCCGTCGGGGGAACGGCGTCCGCCGGACAATCCCGGGAGCGGCAGGATGCGTGCGGTGAAGTCCATACCCGATTCCCAATCGGGTTTTGCTTCGAGCCAGGCACGGGCTTGCGTGCGGTGATGATGGATGCGCGCGGCGCAATCGCGGCTCTGGCCAACGTACTTCAGCACACCGCCCTGATACAGAGCGTAGATGCCGGGAGCCGACGACCCCGGTCCCGATAGCCGGGGACGGCCGCGAGCGGAGATGATCGCGCGTTCCACTCGTCGCGCGCAGACTCACCGGAGAACGGTTGAACAGACATCTGCATCAGTCCTCGGGCATGGGAGCGGCTGCACTCATCGGGCAAGGCGTGTGACCAGTCGGTAGTACCGACCGTCGTTGTCGGGATTTTCTCCCAACCGAATAGCCGGACGGCCCTCTTGATCGGCAAGCGGGCGCAGCACCCCCTCGTCGACGTTTTGACATGGAAACGACCGTCAGCCGTGCCACGGACCTGAGTGTCCCTGATTCACACGCCACTGCAAGAACTCTCGACCAGCAACGGAGATGCCTACGCCCGCATCTCCCTCGACAACGAACCGTTGCGCCCCGTGAGGAACGCAAACCACTGATCAAACGTTCGTCCAACATACAGGTGTGGGAAGTCAGCCGCCGCCTTCTTGTAGAAACCTTGGAGACCATCCTTGAGGATCGGGCCGGGTTGTGCGTTGAGGTAGGTTAGCGCTGCTACCTGACTCGCGAAGATTTGGTGTTGAGCCGCCTCGAACCACCGCACGATGCGGTTCGCCGCCAAGCCCTTAGACAAGGCCTTCCGGATATCGGCCGGATCGGTGAGTCCCAGGTTCTCGATCTCTCCCTCGAGGGCGCTCTCCACCTCAAGGAGCATCGGACTATGGTAGGTCCCCAGAAACTCGGCGAGAGCGTCCGGCTTCTTCGCTAACGGCTGCGGATCTTCGTAGGCACGGACACCATCCCTGCTGACGCTCCTGGTGCGATCAATGAATCGGCTGATCGAACGCCTAAACACGAACATGAAGACCACACTGAGGGCGAGTACGGCCAACGGCCACGCGAAGGACGACATGACAATCTCATCCACCATCCGCTAGAATCGAAATGAATGCTTGCTCAGACAAGGTAGGATTTTACACAGCCCGTCCGCCACTCTCCCGGAGCCCCCGTCGTCAGGCCGAGGCGTCCCTTTTCGACAAACACTCACACCCGTGGGTTACGTCGTGGTTGTCCCGCTCTGGCGGGCACCCCGCCGGTGCCGTCCTCCTTGACCAGAGTCACGGTGCGCCCCCCATCTGATTCCTACCAACCTCGGTTGCGAGGATTTCCATCCACCAAGTGGGAGCGGGAGCCCGATGGACAAACAGAATCGGGAGGGATGGGCCACACTCGTTGGCCTGTTTCAGGTCTTCGTCAGATAGCCGACACCGCAGCCGCCTCTCTGCCCGCCGACGGGTGCGGGTCTCGCGGTATGTAATGTGGTCGAGTACTTGCGGATCGCGCTGGAGGCGAGGCGCCGTCGGGTGCGGAAGACGAGGCTTATTGGTTCCCGCCAAACGATGCCTGTTCCCGCGATCGCGACACGGTGCAGTCAGGCGCGGTTCAAAGGCGGGTGCAGTAGATCGTGCAGCCCCAGTTGAACTTAGACGGTTCTTTGCTGCAAGGTCGCATCACCCTTCACCCTGCCATTTTGGCAGACGCATACCTGATTGTCTGCCATTTTGTCAGGTCGCCGGACTGTGCTGACCTGCATGGGCCCCCTCCCGCACCGGACCGATGTCCTGCCCGAACAGCAGCACATGTCCCTCCGGATCCGCCACCTCGAACTCTCGCAACCCGTAGAACCGGTCGACGCATTCGGTCGCCGGCCATCCGGCATCCACGACTGCCGCTCTCAACGCATCCGCATCCTCCACGTAGAAGTAGTAGGCCGCCTGCGGATAACGTCCCTCGACCCTCGGAGCCCGCGGGATGTAGGTCGGGCTCGCCAGCATGATCTGCGCAGCACCGTTGCGCAACGACGCGAAGCCGGTGGCGCCCACATCGTCCATGCGGTCAACCACCTCGAACCCGAGCACATCGCGATAGAAGCGCACCGATGCCCGCACGTCGGCGCACATCAGCATCGGAACGAGGTCCAGGAAGGGGGACAGGGTAGGTGCGCCCGCAGGAAGCCCCCACCCCCCGGACCCGAACCCCGGGCCCGGGAGATGAGTCGGCTATCGAGCTTCGCCTACGGCTCGGGCGTGGCCTCGTCGACCATGGCCGCCAGCTCCTCGTAGGCGGTCGGGTCCACCTGGGCGAACTGGGGGATCACCCCGGCGATGCGGCCGTCCGGCCCGACCACGATGACCGAGCGGCTGTCGACCATGTTGTTGTCGCGCTTGCCGCCGCCGAACGCCTCGTATGTGGCGCCTTCGGTTCCGGCATCGCTGAGGAACAGGAAGGGGAAGTCCTCGTCCTTGAGCCAGGAGCCCAGCTCTTCGGGACTGTCGTTGGAGATGCCGACGACGACGACGTTCCGGCCTTCGTTGAACAAGCTTGCGTACTGATCACGGTACGCTGTCATCTGCACCGTTCAGCCACGTGTTCGAACGCGGAAGAAGAAGGCGAGGACGACGGTTTCTCCCCGGTAGTCGCTGAGTCGAACCGGGTCCTGCAGCACGCCGAAGCGGGTGGCCCCAGGCAGCTCGAAGTCGGGAGCCATCTCTCCCACTTCGAGGAGCTGGGCATCGGCCTCCGCGGGGGCCCCGAGCCCGAGTACCCCGGCAAGCAGGAATAGGGCGGCGAACCTGCGCATGTCTGATCCTCCCTGGAGTCGGTGAACAGTTGGAGTCGATGAGCGGGTTGGAAGGCGTCGCGAGACCACGCCCGCGGCCACGGACAAAGTGCGCTGTCGGTGCCCGTCGCGACAAGGGTAGACGGCAGTCAGGAGACCACGTTCAGGGCAGCCGCGTCTCGCCCATCAGCCAGCGGTCGATTTCGCGCGCGGCCTCGCGTCCTTCGCGGATGGCCCACACCACCAGCGACTGTCCGCGTCGGCAGTCCCCGGCGGCGAACACGCCGTCCACGTTCGTCGCGTAGGCACCGAACTCGGCGGCGTAGTTGGAGTGCTCGTCGTATTCGATGCCCAGTGGCTCCGCAGGCGCGTGCTCGGGGCCCAGAAACCCCATCGAAAGAAGGACGAGATCCGCGCTCCACTCGCGCTGGCTCCCTGGAATCTTGCGCAGGCGGCCGCCATGGAAGGTGACGTCGAGCGTGCGTACGCCCGCGACCTTGCCGTCCGGTCCCGCGAAAAAGCTCTCCGCCGAGATCGCGTAGACCCGCGGATCGTGTCCGAGATGTGCGATCGACTCCTCGTGCCCGTATTCCACGCGGAAGATGAGCGGCCAGGCAGGCCAGGGATTGTCGGGGGCGCGTTCAGCGGGCGGCCTCGCCAGGAGTTCGAAGTTGATCAGGCGGCGGCACGACTGGCGCAGGGAGGTCCCGATGCAGTCGGTGCCGGTATCGCCCCCGCCGATGACGACGACATCAAGGCCGTTCGCGGGGATTCTGGGCGGATGATCGCCAAGCCCCGCCTGTATGCTGTCGGTGAGGTACTCCATGGCGAAGTGGATGCCGGGCAGCTCGCGTCCGCCCACCGGCAGATCGCGCGCGCGAGTGGCGCCCGTGGCCAGGAGCAGGGCGTCGAAGCGCCTCCTCAGTTGACGGACGTCCAGCGACCCGCCGCCGCCATCGGCCACGTTCGCGTTGGTCACGAATTCGACTCCCTCCTCGCGCAGGAGCGAAACGCGGCGCTCCACGATTCCCTTGTCGAGCTTCATGTTGGGGATTCCGTACATGAGCAGGCCGCCGATGCGGTCATCGCGTTCGTAGACCGTCACCCGGTGCCCCGCGGAGTTGAGTTGGGCCGCCGCCGCCAAACCCGCCGGGCCCGAACCCACGACCGCCACGCTCTTGCCGGTGCGCGCGGACGGCGGGTGAGCCCGCACCCACCCCTCGTCGAAGCCCCGGTCGGCGATCGCCATCTCGATGTTCTTGATGGTGACGGGGGGATCGGCGATGCCGAGGACGCAGGAGCCTTCGCAGGGAGCGGGACACACCCGGCCCGTGACCTCCGGGAAGTTGTTGGTCCGGTGCAGGCGATCGAGCGCCTCGCGCCAGCGCCCCCGGTAGACGAGGTCGTTCCACTCCGGGATCAGGTTGTAGACCGGGCAGCCGTCGTCCGACTGGCAGAACGGCACGCCGCAATCCATGCAGCGCGCCCCCTGGGTCTGCAGGCGCTCATCGGCATGCGGGGTGTAGATCTCGTCGAAATCCCGGATGCGCGTGGCCGGGTCGCGGTAGGGGGCCGCCTCGCGCGCGAACTCCTTGAAGCCGGTGACCTTGCCCATGCAGCCCGCCGTCAGGTGCCTGCGGCGACGGGCAGCGCCTCGGAACGGCCCGCGGCGGCGCGCTCCTCAAGCGCCCGCTTGTAGTCGATGGGCACCACCTTGACGAATTCCGGGTGGGGAGCCTCCCAATCGCGGAGGATCGCGGCCGCGACGGTGGATCCCGTGTACTCGCGGTGCCGTTCGATGAGACGGCGAATCTCCTCGCACTCTTCCGCGTCGACGAGGCGTTCGAGCACCACCAGATCCATGTTGCAGCGGGGCTCGAAGGTCCCGCGGGGATCCCACACGTAGGCGATCCCCCCCGACATTCCGGCCCCGAAGTTGATCCCGGTCTGGCCGAGCACAACGACGCGTCCGCCCGTCATGTACTCGCAGCCGTGGTCGCCGATTCCTTCCACCACGGCGGTGGCGCCGCTGTTGCGGACACAGAAGCGCTCGGCCGCGATGCCCCGGAAGAAGCCCTCGCCGCTGATGGCGCCGTAGAACACCACGTTTCCGATCAGGATGTTCTCTTCGGCCTTGAACCGGGATGCCCTCGGCGGATACAGGATGATCCTGCCGCCGGAGAGCCCCTTGCCGACGTAGTCGTTGGCGTCGCCCTCGACTTCCAGCGTGACCCCGCGCGCCAGCCAGGCGCCGAAGCTCTGTCCCGCGCTGCCGCGGAAGCGGAAGTGAATGGAGTCGTCGGGAAGCATGGCCGGTCCCACGCGGCGGATGATGTGGTTGGACAGCATGCCCCCCACCACCCGGTTTGCATTGGAGATGGCCATGTCGTGGCGCACCGGCCGGCCCTCCTCGATGGCGGGCCCGGCCAGGCGGATGAGGGTGTGGTCGAGGGCGCCCTCCAGCCCGTGATCCTGTTCGTGCCGGCAATACACCCCCAGACAGTCTTCCGGCTCGAGCGCCGGCATCAGGAGCGCGTCCACGTTCACGCTCCGGGCCTTCCAGTGGTCGGGCCGGGGCGCGGCTTCCAGCGCGTCCACGCGCCCGATCATCTCGTTCACCGTGCGGAAGCCGAGGCGGGCCATGATCTCACGCAGCTCGCGCGCGACCATGAACAGGTAGTTGATGATGTATTCCGGCTTGCCGGAGAACTTCTTGCGCAGCTCCGGGTCCTGGGTCGCCACGCCCACCGGACAGGTGTTCAGGTGGCACTTGCGCATCATGACGCAGCCCAGCGTGATCAGCGGGGCGGTGGAGAAGCCGAACTCCTCCGCGCCCAGCAGCGCGGCGATGGCCACGTCGCGGCCCGTCTTGAGCTGCCCGTCGGTCTGCACGATGACCCGCGAGCGCAGGTTGTTCATCACCAGGGTCTGGTGGACTTCCGCGATCCCCAGCTCCCACGGCAGGCCTGCGTGCTTGATGGAGGTGAGGGGCGAGGCGCCCGTCCCCCCGCTGTCGCCCGAGATGACCAGGTGGTCGGCGCGCGCCTTGACCACCCCCGCGGCCACCGTGCCCACGCCGATCTCGGCGCACAGCTTCACGCTGATGCGCGCCTGCGGGTTGGCGTTCTTCAGGTCGTGGATGAGCTGGGCGATGTCCTCGATGGAGTAGATGTCGTGGTGCGGGGGCGGGCTGATCAGGCCCACGCCGGGCGTGGAATGCCGGATCGACGCGATGTAGTCGTCCACCTTGCGCCCCGGCAGCTCGCCGCCCTCCCCGGGCTTGGCTCCCTGCACGATCTTGATCTGCAGTTCCTCGGCCGCGGTCAGGTACTCGATCGTCACGCCGAAGCGTCCGCTGGCCACCTGCTTGATCCCGGAGCGGCGCAGCCCCCCGTCCGCGTCCGGGACGTTGCGCGCCGGATCCTCGCCGCCCTCGCCGGAATTGGACTTGGCGCCGATGCGGTTCATGGCCAGGGCGAGCGACTCGTGGGCTTCCTTCGAGATGGAGCCGAAGCTCATCGCGCCGGTCGCGAAGCGCTTCACGATCTCGGCCTCGGGCTCGACGTGGTCCAGATCCACGGGCGGACCGGTGGGATGGAACCGGAGCAGGCCGCGCAGCGTCGCCTTGCGCGTGTTCTCTTCGTTGGCGTGGCGGGCGAAGCGCCAGTAGGCCTCCGGCGAGTTGGTGCGCGCGGCGACTCGGAGGCCGCGCACCGACACGGGGTCCCACATGTGGCGCGCCCCACCCTTGCGCCAGTGGAAGTCGCCGGGATTGGGCAACGCGCGTCCGTTGCGGCGCCCCTCGCCAGCAAAGCCCAGCTCGTGGCGACGCTCGATCTCTTCCGCCAGTACCCCGAACCCGATCCCGCCCACGCGGCTCTCGGTATCGGTGAAACAGCGGTTCACCACCTCGGCTCCGAGCCCCACCGCCTCGAAGATCTGCGCCCCCTTGTAGGACTGCAGCGTCGAGATGCCCATCTTGGCCATCACCTTGAGGATGCCCTTGCCGACCCCCTTGCGGTATGCGGCGACCACGTCGTCGTCGGAGGCGATGTGGGCGAAGTCGCCCATCCGCCCGGTGCGCCGGACGTGCCAGAGGCATTCGTAGGTGAGATAGGGATTGATGGCGTCCGCACCGTAGCCGAGCAGAAGACAGTGATGGTGCACTTCGCGCGCCTCGCCGGTCTCGACGACAAGGGCGATGCGGGTGCGCTGATGCGTGCGCACCAGGTGGTGATGCACGCAGCCGACGGCGAGCAGGGAGCTGATGGCGAGGCGGTCGGGGCCGATCGCGCGGTCCGAGAGCACGAGCACCCGATAGCCCTCCTCGACCGCCCGGTCGGCCTCCTTCTCGAGGCGGGTGAGGGCGGCAAGCAAACCGCGCTTCCCGGAGCCGCGCGCGAAGGTGGTGTCGAGCGTCCGGCTCCGCCATCCGCGCTCCTCGAGTTGCGAGAGTGCTGCAAACTGCCGGTTCGAGAGGATCGGATGAGGAAGGCGCAGCCGGTGCGCGTGCTGCTCGGTGACCTCGAGCAGGTTGCCCTCGGGCCCGATGTAGCACTCGAGCGACATGACCACTTCCTCGCGGATCGAATCGATGGCGGGATTGGTCACCTGCGCGAAGCGCTGCTTGAAGTAGTCGTAGAGCATGCGCGGCCGGTCGGCGAGCGCCGCCAGCTCCGCGTCGTTGCCCATGGAGCCGAGCGGGTCGCGCCGGTCGCGCACCAGGCTCAGCAGCATGAACTGCACGGTCTCGGCGGTATAGCCGAACGCTCGCATGCGCCGGAGGACGGTCGCTTCGTCGTAGCCGTGCGTATCGTCGGCCTCGCCCAGTTCGAGGCGCTGTCGCGCCAGCCACTCCCCATAGGGCCGCCGCCTCGCCCATTCCGCCTTGATCTCGTGGTCCGGCACCAGGCACCCCGCATCGAAGTCGATCAGGAAGAGGCGCCCCGGGTGCAGCCGCCCTTTCTTCACCACGCGCTCGGGCGCGACCGGCAGCACGCCCACCTCGGAAGCCATCACGCAGCGGTCGTCGTCGGTCACGTAGTAGCGGCTCGGGCGCAGCCCGTTGCGGTCGAGCACGGCCCCGATGCAGTGGCCGTCGGTGAAGGGGATGAGGGCCGGGCCGTCCCAGGGCTCCATCAGGCACGACTGGAACTCGTAGAAGGCGCGCTTGTCGGCCGGCATGCCGGGCCGCTGCTGCCATGCCTCCGGGATCATTGTCATGACCGACTCCGGCAGGCTGCGTCCGGTCATGAGCAGGAACTCGAGGACGTTGTCGAAATTGCCCGAGTCCGAGCAGTTGGGCTCGATGATCGGGAAGAGTTTCTCCAGTTCATCCCCGAACAGCTCCGAGCGCAGGACGCCTTCGCGGGCGTTCATCCAGTTGCAGTTGCCCAGCAGCGTGTTGATCTCGCCGTTGTGGCACATGGCGCGGTTGGGCTGGGCTCGGTCCCACGACGGGAACGTGTTCGTGGAGAAGCGGGAGTGCACCATCGCCATGTGCGACTCGTAGTCGGCGGCCCGGAGATCGTCGAAGAACTCGAAGAGCTGATGGGGCGTCAGCATCCCCTTGTAGATGACGGTGTTGGCCGAGAGCGAGCAGAAGTAGGGAAGCTCCCGCCCCGAGAGGCGCGGATCGCCCCGAAGGCAGTGGCTTGCGTACTTGCGGATGATGTAGAGCTGGCGCTCGAAGGCGGAGTCGGCGAACCCGTCGCCGGCCCCGACGAAGAGCTGTTCGAGGTGCGGCATCGACCCGAGCGCGGTCGGGGTCAGCCCGGCGCGCTCGGCGCTGTGCGGGAGCCTGCGCCACCCGAGAAGGCGCTGTCCCTGTTCGGCGATGATGGCCTCGGTGCGCTCCTTGCAGATCTGCCGCTCCCGGCGGTCGCGCGGGAGGAAGGCGATGCCGACCCCGTACTGGCCGGGAGGGGGAAGGGCGATGCCCAGTTGGTCCCGGGCCACCCGGTCGAGCAGAAAGTGCGGCAGCCCCGTCAGGATGCCGGCGCCGTCCCCGGTCCCGGGTTCGCAGCCGATCCCGCCTCGATGCCCCATGCGGCAGTTGATGCGGTTGGCATCGTCGAGGATCGCCCGGCTCGCGCGCCCCTTGATGTCGCACACGAAGCCGACACCGCAGCTGTCGTGCTCGTAGCGGGGACTGTACAGCCCGCGGGCAGCCGGCAGGCCGCCGTCGACCGCCGACCCTGCGTTGATCGTGCGTCGCACGGCCCCCTCCCCGGAACTGTTACCTGCAGAATATCCCGCCATTCCTGCGCGCAGGTTCGACTCTCACGGGGAATGGACGGGATGGACCTGGCAAATTGGGACGATGCGCCGGAGTCGGCAACCGAGCCCGTCAGTGCTCCAGGTTCAGATTGTAGCGCATGATACGGCCGTGCGGGCCCTGCCGGTCGCGCTCGACCTCGAACACTTCTCCCTTGACGGTCTGCGGCACCATTGCCTCGAGGTGCGCCACATCGGACGGGGAGAGATGCACGCGGCGCCCGTCCACCATCAGGCCTCTTCGGCTCAACCCGACGATCGCGGCCCCGACACCCTGTTGGTTGAGCACGTAGGCCACCGCCGCGTCCGCCATGGTGGCCCCGTGCCGCGCGGCCAGCTCCGCGAGCGCCCCCCGAGCCCGGCCGAGCACCTCCCGGCCGCCCACCTCCTCGACGATCAGGCGGTACTTGGTCAGCGACCGGGACTCCAGCGCCGTGCCGCCGGCGTCCGAAAGGAGCCCGCCCGCCAGCGCCCCGTAGGCGAACACGGTGACACCCCGCTCCCCGCAGACCTCCGTCAGGCCCTTCAGGGGACGACGGTCGAGAAGGGAGAGCTGGACCTGGCTGGACACCACCGGGATGCCCGCGTCCAGGAGGGTGCCGAGCGCGGCCCGGTCGAAGTTGGTGACCCCCAGGTGGCGGATGATCCCCTCCTGCCGGAGTTCCGCGAGCCACTCTGCGGCATGCACCCACTTCGGTTGCGTGAGGTCCCACCACGCGAACTGCACCAACTCGAGTGCGTCGAGCCGGAGGCGGTCCCGTGACCGCTGCACGACGCGGCGGACGTAGTTGCGGTCGATGGCCGACAGTGCGTCGAGGTCGGGCACGAACTTGGTATGGACGGCGACGTCGTCGGCGATGTCCGGCCGTCCGGCCAGCCAGTCCCCGATGACGCGCTCCACGCCGGTGTAGATGTCGGCGCAGTCCAGCACGAGGGGGCTTTCAGCCGCGGCCGCCGCGTCCAGGGCCGCGAACGCGCGCTCCCTGCTCCAACCGTCGCTGTGGCCCTCGGAGAGCTGCCAGCACCCCCGGATCACCCCGGACGGAGGCAGTCGGAGGGGTGGCTGAACTGGATTCACAGCGGGGAGTCCGTGGACGCTTCGCGGCCCGTGCGCCGGGGGCATGTCGTCCACGGGCGGTCAGTCCAGCGGAAGCCGTCAGTCCAGCGGAACACGCGTGACCTCGCTGTGGCGGAACGTCGACCTGCCGGTCCGGGTGATGCGGAAGCGGGCGCCGCAGTGCGGGTCGGGGCAGGCGATCTCCGTGTCCGTGGTCATCCAGTCGTGGGAATGGGTTTCGCGCTGCTTCGCGGGGAGGAGGGGAAGAAGGGCGGCCAGGGGGTAGAGCGGAAAGGTCTGGCCGGCGGGAAAGGACAGGTTCTCCCCGCTGAGCTCGAAGTAGTCGCCCACCTTGTGGTTGCACACCATGTCGCGCTCGCCGGCGACCACCTCGACCCGCAGGTCGTAGAGTTCGAAGACGTCATCGACGCTCATGCGCATACCCTCGTTCGACTTGTGGGAGCGATGCTATCGGGCTTTTGTCTTACCGGTCACGCCCAGGGTTGTCTTAAACTCCATCTAATCGTCTTCATCCGACTCCGGGGGAGCCTCGTCCGGAGGCCGCTTCCAGCTGTGCCACCAGTCGGGAAGCCTTGAGAAGACATAGATGGCCGCCAGGAGATAGAGGGCTTGAATGCTCACCTCCGCGTTGCCGCGCCAGGCGCCGACAACGATCACGAGCGTGGAGATCCATAGCGAAAACCACTGCCCTCTTTCCCTGACCTTCCTGATGTGCGCAGAGGTTTCCTCTGCCATGGCCATGATCCGGTCGGCGAGTCCCGGCAGGACCTCTTCGTATCCGGCCATCATCTGCGGGGGTGGCAGAGGGCCTTGGTAGGTCTGGGATCGCCGCGTGACAACCGTCCGTTGCTCCGCTACTGGTTCCTTTGCGTCAGCGGCAGCTGCGGATCTGGGATCGTCGTCCGATGAGTCAGGAGCTGGGAGAGGGGATGGCTCGTCTGTTCTCGCGAGCCCGGACCTCTCTTGACGGCGCTTTCCTCTGGCCACGCTCGACCTCCGTGATGGCATCCTTGAGGATGTCTCCGGTAGACTGCCATGCTTCGGCGATCAGCGTTTCAGTGGGGGGCGTCCGTGGCCAAATCTCTACCATCGACCCCAGGTTCCACGCCAAGTGATGGCTGGCACCTCGGGTTCTTCGCTTAGCCGTCGAGCCCAATTCTCATGTTCCTTATGTGTCCGTGGCCGTCTGTTACGGCTCCCCATACGGAGGCCGCATGGCATCGTTCCATGAGCAGAGTATACGCGCGCCGAGCACTTGGCGGCAACGGGCCTGGAGGCGAGCGAACGTGGAGGCTGTAACGATGGCTGCCAAGCTGGCCCATCCGGAGCCGATCCTCGATCATAGGGCGTGTCCCGTCACCCGGAAAACCCGCCCCGCACCGTGAACTCCGCACCCGATCCGACACCGTCCTCGCGCTCGCACGCGCAGCCGCCGGCGCCGCTCGGCTTCCACCTCGGCCTTGCCGGGGCGGCGGCTCCCATCCTGGTTTTCGCCGCCGGCGCAGCCTGGCTGGGCTTCTCCGGGGCTCCCGACGAGCGCGGGCTGTGGCCGGTCCTCCTGGCGGCCCTCGGGGTCGGACTGCTGGTCGCCCGCAGCGCCTCCGCATACAGCGCGGCCGCGCTCCGGGGCATGTCCCGCCCCATCGTGATGCTCATGGTCGCCGCGTGGCTGCTGGCGGGCGTCTTCTCGGTCGTGCTGCGCGAGGCGGGGCTCGTACATGCCCTCGTCTGGGCAGGGAGCGAACTCGGTGTACGTGGCGGAGGCTTCGTCCTCATGTCGTTCCTGATCGCGGTGCTGTTCTCCACGGCCACGGGGACGAGCCTGGGCACGATCCTGATCTGCGCTCCGCTCCTCTATCCCGCCGCGGGCGTCCTGGAGGCAAGTCCGGTCGTCCTCATCGGGGCCATCCTGGCCGGGGCCACCTTCGGCGACAACGTCTCGCCGGTATCCGACACCACCATCGCCTCTGCGAGCAGCCAGGGGGCGCCCATGGGGGGCGTGGTGCGCAGCCGCCTCCGCTACGCGCTTCCTGCCGCGGTGGTCGCGGCTGTCGTCCTGACCTTGCTGGGAGGCGCGCAAACCGCGGTCACGCAGACGCCGGGACAGGGCGCGACGCTCGAAGGCAGCCCGGCCGCGCTCCCCATGCTGCTGGCCCCTCTGGCCGCCTTCGTGATGCTGTGGCGGGGGCGTGGCCTGGTGGAGAGCCTCTTCTCCGGTGTGGCCGCGGCTGTGGTCCTGGCCCTGGCGCTCGGGCTCGTTGTGCCGGCCGACCTCGTCTACATCGACCGGGAGGCCTTCCAGGCCCGCGGGCTCATCCTCGACGGGATGGAGGGAGCCGTGGGGATCGTCGTGTTCACCATCCTGTTGATGGGCATCGTGGGGGCCGCGCAGGAGGCGGGCATCCTGGACCGCTTTGCACAGAGTTCCCGGTCGGCGGCCGAAACCGCGCGCGCCGCGGAGCTGCGCATCTTCGGCGTGACCAGCGTGGCGGTCCTGCTGACAACGCATTCGGTTATGGCGATCCTCGCCGTGGGCGACCTGGTCCGGGACTCGGGCAGGCGCGCCGGCATCGGCCGTTTCAGGCGCGCCAACCTGCTCGACATGACCGTGTGCACCTACCCGTTTCTCCTCCCGTTCTTCATTCCCACCATCCTGGCGGCCTCGGCCACGGCATCCGGCGAATCGTTCGGGATCGCGCGGGTGTCGGCCCTCGAAGCCGGTCTGGCCAACACATATTCCTGGGCGCTCCTCGCCGTGATGCTGGCGGCGATCTGGACGGGACTGGGGAGGTCCGAAGCCGACACGGATCCGGCTATATGACACTTGGCGTTCGGCCCTTCACGCACGGCCTGCACGAACTCGGGTCCCGATGCTATGCGTGGATCCAGCCCGATGGCGGTTGGGGTTGGAGCAATGCCGGGCTCGTCGTTGACGGCGACGAGAGTCTGCTCGTGGACACCCTGTTCGACCTCAAGCTGACCCGTGCCATGCTCGCTGGCATGCGCGACGCCGAGCCCGTGGCCGCGCGCAACGTCGACAAGCCCGTCAACACGCACGCCAACCCCGACCACTGCAACGGCAACGAGTTGGTGGCCGGGGCGGAGATCATCGCCTCACGGGCCGCAGCCGAGGAGATGACCGCCCAGAGTCCTGAGCGGCTCGCAATGCTCATGGACGCGGCCCCGGGCATGGGCGAGACGGGCCGATTCCTCATCGAGGCGTTCGGCGCCTTTGACTTCGAAGGAATCACACAGGTCCTTCCGACAACCACCTTCGAAGGCCATCACCGGACGCGCGTCGGAGACAAGAGCATCGTCCTGAAGCAGTTCGGCCCGTGCCATACGACGGGTGACATCCTGGTCTACGTACCGGACGATCGGGTCGTCTTCACGGGCGATATTCTGTTCATCGAGGGCCACCCGATCCTGTGGGCCGGACCCGTTGCGAACTGGATCGCTGCGTGCGACTACATGCTCGGGTTGCCTGTTGAAGTCGTGGTCCCGGGCCACGGTCCGGTCACCGACAAGCGCGGCATCCGGGCGGTGCGGGACTACCTGGTGTATGTGCGGGACGAGGCCAGGATCCGCTTCGACGCGGGTTTGAGCGTCCATGATGCGGCAATGGACATCTCGCTCGCCGACTTCGATTCCTGGGGCGATGCCGAACGGATCGTTATCAACGTCGCGACGCTGTATCGGGAGTTCGGCTCGGCCGAGCAGCCCGGCGATCCGTTCGCGCTGATGGCCAGGATTCGCAGAGAGCGGCCAGGGCCGCGATAATCACATCCTGCCGGGATGGCAGGATATGGATGCTATGAATCGCGGCAAGGAATCGTCTAAGTTCAATCAGGACTGCACGATCTGCGTTTCTTGCCATCGGGCTGTACCCTGCTAGATCGTGCCGGGGAAGCGGGAAAGCTGGACCTGAATAGCGGGACTCTCACCCGCCCCACCTCCTTGCCGAAGGCATTCGGCGTCTTAGCGCCTGTCGTCAACGCGACCTCACCTGTCACCACCAGTGTTGAGTCAATTGACCGGAGAGGTTTGCCGTCATGAACAGACGTGCCAATACGGCAGCTCACGTCTTTGGATGGACGTTGGCTGAGGCTCCTGCCATGCATTGCCGAACCGGAGAGAGAGCGGCGAGATTGCTGTGTAGCTGCCGGATCCGGAGAGCCTATGCCACAGGTGGGTCGAGTACCGCGACGTGGTCGCGTAGGCGCTCCGTCAGCGTCAGCTGTTGAGAGAAGGTCCTTGGCGGTCGGAAGTCCCGCCAAGGGCTAAGGTCACCGTCCCCGTCGCAAGGAAATCGTGATTTCCAAAGGAGGTGATCGCATGAAGCGGAACCCGATTCAACGAAGACTCGATGACTACACCGCTTCCCTGTAACCCCAGAGTAACCGCCTCAAGCGCGGGCTCGCAAGCCGGCGCCCGGTTGCTCTGGACGGAAGTTTAAGAAGTGCAAATACCCTTGCGGCGGGGATGGTTTCGACGAATTGCCGGCGGCTGCGCCAGCGTCAGTTCCATTTCCCCTCCCGCCACTCGGCGTCAACAAGTTGTAGGCGCGCCGGTCGATCCACTCCCGCAACAGCGTTTCGCTGTAGGTCTTCCCGTCATAGACATCGCAGCCACCACCCGCGAAATCCCTCAGCAGTTCGCGGACTATCTCGCGGCGGCGCTCTCCGTGAATCGCGGACGGAATGAGCGATGACGCATCGAGCATCCCCAGCGCCGCCCGCTCATCAATCCCCCGATCCTCTTCCGGCATGGTGTATATGCCGGAGGGCCGCAGGATCGGCTGCGGGCGTGTGGCGCCACGGACGACTTCCGCGTCGATGGGCGCGGGGGGAAGCGCCAGCGCTCGTTCCAAGTCTATCAGGGTGTAGCGCTTCAAGTATTCCCACACCCACTTCCCGGATACCAACACTACGGCGAGTGCCGAGAGCCCCGCGATAAAAGCGAGAGCGCCGAAAATCTTATGCCCCAGGAGGGCCAAGCCCTCGGCAATGCCTTCTCGGACGACGAATCGCCGTACCCGATCTAGCTTGTTCATACCCCATGCTAACGCCCGCCCCCGCTTGACTCAAATGCAATAATTGCGGTGGCGGGCGTCTTACTGGCGTCCGTGATCCTGTTGGTCCGGTAACGATGATGGGGGGCGTGGCTTGGCCTTGGCTCTATGCGTTCGCATTCGGTTACTTGCTGGCGGTCTTGGTCGGGACGGACGCGGTATCGTGTCCCATTCGCAGCGGGATCGCTGGCGTAGCTGGTGTGCTCCCGATGTCGATCCTGTTTGACCTCGGTCCTAAGAGAGCACGCGTCTCGGGCCGCACGGGCAGCGACCGGATGGCGGAGATGGCTTGTCTCCGCGAACTTGCAATCGTGCAGGTCGTGGGGTCCATCGCCGAGGAATCGAATGATGACATACACGAAACGAAGCGGGCGGCGCTATGGTGCCGGCAGCAAGACCCGTACGAGCAGTTGAAGAGCAACGATTTCCGCGACGTCGAAGACGGGATGAAGGACATCCGGTAGCGGATGGACCGCATGGACGGGCGGTTGCGGGAAGCACGAGCGGAACGGCGCGGGATCACGGCGGTCGTGGAAGGCCGTGCGGAGAACCGTGGCCGTGCTTGCGGATCGGTCGCAACGGCGCGAAGACGCCCCGAACGTTACGAAACGGAGACCCAACCCATGAAGCCTTATCTGAAACTGGCGGCGCTGTTGCTGGCGGCCGGGTGTTCGGGCGACGCGACGGCCCCCGATCCTTCCCCGGCCGATCCGGAACCGTCCGGGCTGTCGGCGCGAGCTGGCGTGGCGGGGGCGGCGAACCGGGCTCCGGAGGCGGTGGGCGGCGGCATCCCGGCGCAACGGCTTCCGGGACCGGGGGCGGCGGCGGCGGTGGACGTGTCGGCGTACTTCGCGGATCCGGATGGGGATGCGCTGGCGTTCGCGGCCTCCAGTGCGGACACGGCGGTTGTCTCGGCGGCCGTGGACGGCGACACGCTGCGCCTGACGGGCGGCGGGACCGGGGGCGCGGGAGCGGTGGCGGTCGCGGCAACGGACCCGTCCGGGCTGTCGGCGGTGGCTGCCGTGGCGGTGACGGTAAACCGGGCTCCGGAGGCGGTGGGCGGCGGCATCCCGGCGCAACGGCTTCCGGGACCGGGGGCGGCGGTGGCGGTGGAGGTGTCGGCGTACTTCGCGGATCCGGACGGGGACGCGCTGGCGTTCGCGGCCTCCAGTGCGGACACGGCGGTTGTCTCGGTGGCCGTGGACGGCGACACGCTGCGCCTGGTGGGCGGGAGCGCCGGCAGCGCGGGAGCGGTGGTGGTCACGGCCAGCGATCCGGACGGACTCTCGGCGCTGGCCGTGTTTGCGGCGGAAGTGGCGGAAGTGGACGAGCGGGCCGCGCTGACGGCGCTCTACGAAGCGACAGACGGCCAGAACTGGAGGAACAACGGAAACTGGCTGACGGACGCCCCGCTTGGGGAATGGCATGGGGTGACGGTCGATGCCGATGGAAGGGTAGAATCGCTGGACCTCAGAGACAACGGCCTCGGTGGTCCGATTCCTCCGGAGCTGGGCAACCTCACCAGCTTGGAAACGCTGCATCTCGGCATCAGCTTGGAAGTCTGCCTGACATGGCCAAGTTGTCCGGATATGGATTGGGGAAGCCGGGGCGAGCTGAACTACCTCACCGGTCCGATCCCCCCGGAGTTGGGCGGCCTCGCCAGCTTGCGAACGCTGGACCTCAGCGGGAACGTCCTCCGCGGCTCGATCCCGCCGGAGCTGGGCGGCCTCGCCAGCTTGGAAACGCTGATCCTCAGGGGCAACATCAGCGGCAAGGGCCTGACCGGTCCGATCCCGCCGGAGTTGGGCGATCTCGCCAGCCTTAAAACGCTGGATCTCAGCTGGAACGGCCTCGACGGTCCGATCCCGCCGGAGCTGGGCAACCTCGCCAGCCTGGAAACGCTGCACCTCGGCCGGAACGTCTCGATCACCCCATATCGGTCGGAACTGGGCGGTCTGACCGGCTCGATCCCGCCGGAGCTGGGCAACCTCGCCAGGCTGCGATCACTGGACCTCGAAAACAACAACCTCACCGGCCCGATCCCGCCGGAGTTGGGCGGCCTCGCCAGCTTGGTATGGCTGGACCTCAGAGACAACCGTCTCGACGGTCCGATCCCGTCGGAGCTGGGCAACCTCGCCAGCCTGGAAAGGCTGCGCCTCGGATACAACGCCTCGCGATATGGACAGTGTTGCCGGGAGGATAGCCCCGGTCTGACCGGCTCGATCCCGCCGGAGTTGGGCGGCCTCGCCAGCTTGGAACGGCTGGACCTCGGCGCCAACGGCCTGACCGGCCCGATCCCTCCAGAGTTGGGCGATCTCGCCAGCCTGAAATGGCTGGATCTCGGCAGGAACGAACTCACCGGCCCGATCCCTCTGGAGTTGGGCAACCTCGCCAGCCTAGAAACGCTGGACCTCGACCGGAACGAGGGGCTGACCGGCCCGTTGCCGAACAGCTTTTCGCAACTCCGGCTGCGATGGCTCAGCGCGCGGGGCACCCTTCTTTGCGTCCCCTGGGATGATGAGGCGTTGCAATCGTGGCTGAGCGATCTGGGGGGACCCGGGATCGAGTCAGGTCCGCGAGGGACGGGTGTAGCTCCTACCTGTGACGTGGTTGCGCTAGCGGCGCTGTACCATGCGACGGACGGGCCGAACTGGACAAACCCGAACTGGCATAGACCGGGCAACCGGAACTGGCTGACGGACGCCCCGCTTTGGGAATGGCATGGGGTGATCGCCACAAGACCGGTGCCAGGACGCGGGCTGCGGGTAACGGGGCTGAACCTCGTCAGCAGAGACCTCACCGGCCCGATCCCGCCGGAGTTGGGCGATCTCGCCAGATTGCAAACGCTGAACCTCAGCGGCAACGACAGCCTCACCGGCCCGATTCCTCCAGAGTTGGGCAACTTCACCAGCCTGGTACGGCTGGACCTCAGAAGCACCGGCCTGACCGGGCCGATCCCGCCGGAGTTGGGCAACCTCGCCAGCCTGGAAACGCTGGACCTCCGGCGGAATAGGGAGCTGACCGGCCCGTTGCCGAGCAGTTTGACGCAACTCCGGCGGCTGCGGGTGCTCAGAGCGGAGGGCACCGGCCTATGCGCTCCCACGGACGAGGCGTTTCAATCGTGGCTACGTACCGTTCCACGCCGCGAAGTAGCCAACTGTGCGGCCGCCGCCATGGCCGGGGAGCGCTTCCGGGAAGCGGTGGAGGTTCGGATCATGCCGGTTCCGGTTCCGGAGCCCCGACGATGAGCCCCGCCGGCTGGGGGAACGGCGAGGAATCAACCGTGCCGGCTAAAGAGATTCTCCGTCGCGTGAGGCATGCAGCAAGACTAGTCTACGACGCGGCAAATGAAGCCTACCCCGCAGACGGCGCGCCACCTTCTAGACCCGGCCTCGGGCGGGTGACCCCCGCCAAGGCCGCCAGGGTTCGAGAGGAGATAAAGAAGGAACTCGGCAAACCTGAGTTATCGAATGGCCCGGTCTTCATGGCAGAACAACTCGTGGCCGAAGCACGTGCTCTCCTCGGTCGCCACGGTGAGCGCTTCTACGCCGCCCTGCCGCCCCGGCACGGAGGCACTCGCAACGAGTGGCACCGGAGGCCCAACGATTGGAAGTCCGTCCGCAACGCCGCAACTTGGGATGGGGCCGTTATGAAGTTTCGCGCCCTGACCCATAAGTCGGCAGCCGTGGCTGCCGAGAAAGCTCATCTCGCAAGCGGACGGATCGTGTCTGAGCGTGCACTTGTAGTCGTCGCGAAGGCCGTGATCTTCGACGGGTGCTCCGTGATTGCGGCGGCAAAGCTAGACCACCCGGGAGATGACGTGGTGCGACAGAAGATCGCGGTAGAAATGGAACTTGCCGAGCACGACCTCTTGGGGGGGCGGGTCTTCATGGCAGCCCATCGCGTAGCCAGAGCACAAGCTCTCGTCGGCCCGCAACAACCGCGTACCAAGTCGTCCAAGCCTTGATGCGAAGATGCTCTGCGGGCCGATGCTCACAGGCTTCCGTCTTGGGTTCAGGGGCGAGTTCTTGCGATGGCTCTCGAAGAACCGTTCCTGACTTGTGCCTTTTCGGTCCACTGGGTAGCCGGAGGGCCACACTTGGATAAGCCAGCCAAGGGTCAGTTGCTCGATTTGCTTTCGAGGGCGAACGCCGTCAGGAGTTCGAGACCACGGCTCACTGACCGCCTAGCACTGGACCGGCGGCGGGTGTCGAGTCGTCTGACTCAGACGAGATACTGAACGGCGCGTGACGCCCACGCCTTGCGGCGGACGAGCCGCTGTGGCTACCATGCTACGAAACGGGGCGTGGAGGCCACGTTCGGAGAAAATGAGCCGAAAACAGCAAACGACGAGAACCTCACGAGCGGTTTCACCGAGCCGCCTAGGCCCCCGCACCGTTGCGGCGTCGGGCCACGCTGCGAATCGACCTCCTGCGCCAGTTCACCCGGCGCGAACCAAAAGGGAAGGAAGCGGAGCGTGAAGGTCGTGAAGGCCACCATCCGCCCCGCCCAGAATCGGCTACCGTTGGGCTCACCGAGGGAGGTGCCACAGCCCTCTCCCTCGATTGCTGCTCATTACGAGCTTATCCACGGCGATGCTTTCGAGTGGCTCAAGAGCGCGAAGCCCAAGTCGATTCACGCCGTCGTCACGGACCCACCCTACGGGTTGGTGGAATACACTTCGGAGGAACTGAAGAAGCGCCGGAACGGGAAGGGCGGCGTCTGGAGGCAGCCGCCCTCGTTCGACGGTTGCAAGCGTCAACCCGTACCACGCTTCACGGTCTTGGGCGACAAGGACAAGGAAGCAATCCGGCTGTTCTTTGGGAGATTCTCCCGGTTGCTCCTTCCCGTGCTCGTTCCCGGCGCTCACGTCTTCGTTGCCACGAACCCGCTGCTATCTGATTTCGTTTTTGGTCCGTTCCTGGCTTCCGGTTTCGAGAAGCGGGGAGTGCTGATTCGCGAAGTCCATACGTTGAGGGGTGGGGACCGTCCGAAGAACGCGCACGAGGAGTTTCCGGACGTGACTGTCATGCCGAAATCGTGCTTCGAGCCGTGGGGGATCTTCAGGCGGCCAATAGAGGGGCGGGTTCAGGACAATCTGCGAGCGTGGGGTACCGGGGGCTTGCGAAGACTCTCCAAGACCGAGCCGTTTCGGGACTTGATCAAGTCCTGCCGCGCTCCCCGGCGAGAGCGGGCCATCGCCCCACACCCTTCACTGAAGCCACAGGCCTTCCTTCGCCCACTGGTGAGGTCCAGCTTGCCGCTCGGCAAGGGAATCGTGCTTGATCCGTTTGCGGGGTCTGGATCAACGTTGGCAGCCGCCGCCGCGTGGGGCATCCATAGTGTCGGGATCGAGTGGAATCCCGAGTACCACGCAATGGGCGTCGCAGCGATCCCCAAGCTGGCCGCACTGGATGTCTGACGGGTTTGATTCGGGTGTGGCCTTGCCTTCGGGGCTGGACATAGCAGCCATCCGTCGGGCCATTCAGTTCATCGAGGAGTCCCTGAACGACCGGGACTTCATCGATCTGTACTTCGAGCAAGCGAACGTATTCAGCGCCATCGTCGGGATGTTCGGTACCAAGGCGCTCGACAGCGTGAGCAACTACGAGAAGCACCGACACAGCTTCGAGGCGCAGACGCGATTCCCCGACCTGCGGAAGCGGGGTGCGCCCATGCCCTTGCGCCCTGCGGATTGTTTGGAGAGTAAGGCCAGCAAGCGACCTTGGTCGATCCAATCACACTATAACCATCCCGGCTGGTACGTCGTGTGGCGGTATCTCGTGGACCCGACGCGCACCATCAAGCCGGGCGCGTATGTGGTGATCTGGCGAGTGGACGTGGTCTTCCTGGACAAGTCGGATTGGAAGTACGAAGGAAGCAAGGCCAGATCGGGCCGAGGGGGGCGGACGCACACCTTTGGTGTCCGAAGGCCAGCCAGCAAGCTGCGTACCTGCGCCGCGTACCGGTATCCCGGAATCCGTCTAAAGGGCGGTAAGCCGGTGCCGGTCAACGGAGAGGTTTCAGAGTGAACTCGAGCACGCCGGGGATTCCCCTCTGTGAGGTTGGGCGTGTTACTCGATCTTCATTGTCTTTGTGACCGTGATCTCGGCGTGTCCAGTTGCCAACTGCGAGCGAAGATCGGACGCTCTAGAGGGGCCGCGCTCCGGCAACAAGGGCTCGTGTCGGAACCCTCCACCTTCGAGTATTCTCCGAGGGACTGGCCATGAGCGTGATGGAGTCAAATGACCGTGCCCAAAGAGCACCCCGTAAACTGGCGAAGGTTTGGACCATGCTGGCCGAGGTTCTGGCACCGTTGGTGTCAGGTGAGCAAGAGTCCGCCGTCGTGCGCGACAAGTTCGACGAGTGCGCCGCAGAGTGCCTCGCCGAGTTCGATGACGCGGAGTTGCGCGACTCGCTCGAAACGCAAATCCAGTTGGTGAGGAATCTGGTGTTCATGGAAGCAGGCGACGTGGTCGGGATGCGCGCACGCGTCCTTCCGGCGCACTCACCCAAGCGAGAGCACAAACGGTGAAGGCGCATAAGGAGGTAACTGAAATGACTCGCATGGCAGCAACGTTCGTGGCGTTGGCAGTAGCAGCCCCGGCCTCGGCTCAAGTGCTACAGCGAGGCGATCCGACGCGAGTATCCCGGCTTTGACGCCGATCCCGGCCGGATCCCGGACTAGAGGTGAGGGGCGAGTGCTGGGGCGCGCAGGACGGGCGCTGAAGCACGTTCATACGGGCGACTTGAGCCAGCGTGGGAGCGGTCCTGCGCCGCCTCTGGAGGGTTTGACGGAGGTCCTTCCCCGAGAACTCACCGGCTCGGCGCGGAGTCCCGGTCCGGTCCGGGACTCCTGATCCTTTCCAGCAGTTGCCTCGTCATCGCCACCCGCTGCCTGGCCCTGCGCCGTACGTCCCGGAGTAGCCGGTCAAGTCCATCACCCGCGCGCTCAGCCGCTCGACTTGCCGCTGCAAGGCTTCGATCCGTCCGGATTGCCGCCGCTGTTCCGTTTCGTACTGCCCGGACAACTTTTCCAATGCGGCCGTCAGCCGCCGCTCCAAATCGGTCACGCAACTCCCTCCTCAATCCCTCGACAGCTTCAAGTAGGGCCGCCCGTCGATGATGAAGGCCGGACGGACCACCGTGCCGGCCGGCAGCGACACGTACCGGTCCCCGCTGCTCTGTACTGGCGCTCGATGGCGCGAACTCCCCACTGGGCATCCATCGCGGCTTCCGGATCGGGGTACAACTCCCGTGTAGGTGCTCGGTGGCACAGGTAGGCTGTGGTTACTCCCGGCCCGGTAGCCTGTCGCTCTTGTTGCAATCCTTCGATCTAACGTGAAACACGCTCGAATGGGTACATCAGGGGTACAGGGTAGGCTGGCGTCGCACGAAGGCCGTCCGGCGACTTTCGACAACACCCCGCTCATGCCCGATAAGGGTGTCCAAGGCCCTGCGAGGGCGTAGTTTGCAAATGGTGCAAACCCTACAGGAGGAGGACCTGTGCGAAACGCATTCGCAACGATGTTTGGTTCGAAGAAGTTCCTGACCGCCCTCACGGGGGTGGCAGTGGTCGTCCTCGAAGATCTCGGTCTCCCAATCTCGGAAGAGGCGCTGCTGCCTCTCGTAGCGTACATCGTAGGCCAAGGCATCGCCGACCACGGGAAGGAGCGGGCCAGGGTGGAATCCGGCAAGGCCGACGAGCTTCTCGGCGTCCTTGGGCGCGGCTCGTGATGTCGCCAGCCTAGCCGGATGGGCGGAACTGGCGAGGCTCTACCAGACCCAAGCGAACGCGCAGCTGCGCTGAGGTCTTTGGGCTGGACGGGGCACCGGGCCGAATGGATCGCGCTCGCCTGCCGCCACGGCGGCGTGTTCACCCGTGCGCAGTGGACGAGCTTCCTCGGGTGCCACCACGAAAAGGTGGGCCGCGCCGTCCGCAAGCTCGTCGCCCAGGGCGTGGCGATCGAGGAGAAGCCGCCCGGCATCAAGGGCATCGGCCGGATCTGCCGTATCCACGGTCGCCCGATCTACAAGGCGCTCGGCTTGGGGGACCGCCGCCGCCGGAGGATCACGTCGCCGGAGGTGACGATGCGGCGCCTGCTCGGGCTCGACTACGTGCTCGAACATCCCCGCCTGCCGTGGCTTCCCACCGAAGCCGACCGGGTGGCCGCCTTCGAGGCGCTCGGGATCGAGCGGGGGCTTCTTCCCCAACGGGTCTACCGGGGCGCGCTCGGGGGTCTCCGGCGCTTCTTCCCGCTCGGGCTGCCCATCGCGCTGGACACGGAGCGCGCCGTCTTCGTCTACGCCGAACCGGGTTACGAGACCGCGACGGCGATCCGCTCGTGGGGCGCGAAGCACGGCGATCTCTGGAAGGGGCTCTGGGACCTCGGCCTCAAGATCGAGGTGGTGGCGGTCGTCCGGAGATGGAAGGAGTACGGGAGGACGAGCCGGGTGCTGGCCAACTGGTCGCGGTATCCGCGCCCGTCCGAAATCGACGAGGAGACCCGGCGCGATCTCGCCCGCATCGAGCAGGCCATCCTCGGGGGAGATGTCCGCACGCTCGACGAATACGGTGGCCTGAACGCCGCCCTGAAGCACGCCATCGCCCTTGAGAACCGGGCGCGCAGGCGTGCGGGCCGGGGGCTGACGGAACGCGTCAAGACATGGAGTTCGGACCGGCTGGCGGGGGCTCGAATCTGGTGGGAGTCCTGATGTGCTGGGCCGTACCGGAGGTGTGCAAGCGACATGGAGGGTCGATGCACATTTTGGCGCTCCGGTGATCCGCACCACCCGGCCTGCATATCCGCTGGCGCGGGAACGTCTTGCGGCTTCACCGCACGGTCGGCCGGGGCGCAGGAGCCGCTTGGGGCTTGGTGGGGAGCGACCCCAGGGGCACAGGTGCCCGGTTCGGGCGCGGGGCCGTGCGCGTTTTCACAGGCTCGTCCCCGCCCCCTTCTGGGGTCCGCTCCCCCACCAATTATCCCTGCGGGAAGGCTGTTGGATGCCGAAGAAAGATCGGTTAAATCGTCCGGCTCACCACCGTTTCGCCGAAGCAGTCCCGCCAGCAGCGCCACGCCCCGCCTTTACGGACCTGACGCCCGCCCGTTCGTTCTCGCGGGGGGCTTCATTCCCCGGGAGCCGATGTTGGGCCAGCCCGTCGGGCACACCAGCCCCGGGTACCGCGAGCATCGTCGCGATCTGATCCGCCAACCTCTCGATCACCGCAGGTGCCGCCAGGAAAACGGAGGTCCGTTCGCCAACGGTGATTCCAAGCACCATGGAGGTTTCGCCGCACATCGTGCTGGCGCCCATCCACATATCCGATGCCCTACGCCTAACGTCCGTCTGCTGCCGAGCCTTGCTCTGAGCAACTCTGCTCCCGCGCATGGTGCCACCCTCCTCTACCGTGTTAGTCTCAACCGCTTCCTCGGTCGTGCGAGCCCCGGGGACCGATCGGACGCTTCCGGGGCTCTGGCGAAATCGCACATGGCAGCCTCCAGCTTACGCGGATGATTCTGACGGTTGCGGGTTAGGCTCTCCTCCTGAGTGGCGTTGGGGGTTCGCCTCCTACATCCAACGGGCCGAAAGGGTCCGTCCGTAAAGGCGAGGCCGAACTTGCGCGTCCGGGGCGGACAGTCCGAAACACTTGCACCCGGTCGCCGCTGCTGCCGTAATGGCAGAACCAGGGGCGCTTCGGGGAACCCCGCAGTGCTGAGAAGGCCCGCGAGGGCCGACATCGCGGACGGAAAAATCGCAATCGAAAATGCGCCCCGTCTCCGCCCGGCCACCATCAGACCAAGGGAGGGAGCCATGAAGGGTAGTGATCGAGCGGTGCGCGAGCCTCGAAGTGCATAAGAGGACGGTGGTGGCGTTCGTACGGACGCCGCGGCCGGGTGGGGAGAGGTCTCGCCGGAAGGAGACGCGGACCTTCAAGACGACGATGAAGGGCTTGGAGGGGCTGGGGGCGTGGCTGCTGTCGCGCGGCGTGACGGACGCGGCATTGGAGTCGACGGGGGTGTACTGGCGTCCGGTGTGGGCCGTGTTGGAGGACCGCTTCCGGTTGCTGCTGGTTAACGCTCGGCACGTCAAGCACGTTCCCGTACGCAAGACGGACGTGAGAGACTGTGAATGGGTTCCCCAGCTTCTGGAGTGTGAGCTGCTCAGGGGAAGCTTCGTGCCCCCCGCGGAGATCCGCGACCCTCGGGACCTGACGCGGCTGCGCAAGACGCTGGTGCGGGAGCGGAGTTCGCAGGTCAACCGGGTGGGCAAGGTCTTGGAAATGACGAACGTCAAGCTGGGCTCCGTGGTGTCGCACGTCATCGGTGCGACCGGGCGGGCGATCCTGGAGGCGATGATCGCGGGCGAGGGCGATCCGTCGGCCGGCCTGGCGAAGGGGAGCCTGCGTGCAAGCGCCGGGAGCTGGCGGAAGTCGTTCTCGGGCTGGTTCGCGACCACCACCGCTTCCTGCTTCGCCGACATCTGGACATGATCGACGAGCTGGACCGCCAGATCGCGACGATCGAGGCGCGGATCCTCGCGGAGACGACCGGCCCTTTCGGGGCGGCCCTCGCCCTTCTGGAGAGCGTTCCGGGGGTGGCGCGGCGGTCGGCGGAGGCGATTTCTGGCAGAGATCGGCGATGACATGTCGAGATTCCCGACCGCCGCGCATCTCGCGTCCTGGGCCCGGGTCTGCCCGGGCAACCACGAGAGCGCCGGGAAGCGAAAGTCCCGCGAAGACAGGAAGGGGGACGCGTGGCTCTTAGGGATGCGTTGTCGCAGGTGGCGTGGGCGGCGGCCCGGACGAAAGGAAGCTACTACCGGGCGCTGTACTACCGGATGAAGCGGAAATTGCGTCACGTGCCTCCTAGAGTGCATCTTTCTCCCTCGGGTGCCGGATGCGGCGGATGACGTACGCGCCGTAGTGATGGCGCTGGCCGACAGGCCGGCCACCGACTCCCACACCCGTGACGCACCAGAAGCCCTGAAACATGTTGCTGTGACGCTGGCGGAACACCTGACAGGAAGACCGCGAGTTAAACACACACGACCCCATAGAGGGGGAGGAACCATGAACTGGCCGGGATGGGGCGACGTGCTCCCGATGCTCGCGCTGATCGGGGCGGCGTGGTCGTGGGCGAAGCTGTCCGACCGCACGGTTTCGCGGGCGGTGGAGAAGGCGGGGCGGGAGGCCGAGAAGGCCGCCGAAGCGGCGGCGGATCGCCTGTACGAGCGGCTGCGGGGGAATGACTTCCGGCACGTCGAAGACGGAATGAAGGCCATTGGTGAGCGGGTGGGCCGCATGGACGGGCGCTTGCGGGACGCGCTTTCGGAAGTGCGCGGGATTGGCGCAGCCGTTGAAGACGTACGGCGAACCGTGGCCTTGCTCGCGGAGAGATCGCAACGGCGCGAAGACGCCCCGACTCCCGAGCCCTCGGAGCGGAAGCCGAACCCGGTGAAGCCCTAAACTTGCGGCTGTTGCTGGCGGTGACGCGCCGAAAGGCCCTGGTGCCCTTGCGGAGTCGCCCGGAGGCGAACGGAGGTATCGGGGAAAAACAAGAACGTAGAGCAAGACGGCGGGACGGAGAAAACAGATGACGGTCGAAGCATGGTCCATTATCGGCATCGGCGTACCCATCCTCGCGTTCCAGCTCAAGGTAATGCACGATGTGGGCGACCTCAGAGAACGGGTGGCCAGAATCGAGGAGAAGCTCAATCCATGGCGCAGCGGGAAGGTGCCGTGACGGTCGCCGGCAAGGAACTGCCCCGCACCGCCGCGGATTCGTACCGCGACTTGATGGAGCAGGTGAAGAAGCGCACGGAAGCGGTGAACTTCTTTCTGCGCATGCATGGTATGTACGCACAGGTTATGGCGGAATCTGTCGCTCTGCAGCTTCGCAACATCCTCGAGACCATCGTTCTCGGTTCCCTCGTGTCGGATCTCTCCGAGTACGAGAAGCGAAGGACCGACATCAGGAAGACGAGGAGGATGTCCCTGCTGATGAAGACCATGGATGCGGCCAACAAGGACTACTACCCGGTCCCCACCAGACAGGTCTTGGACGCGGACGGCAGGGTGATCGAGACGGTTTCGGTCGAGTCGGGCTTCCTGACCAGAAATGAGTGCCCGAGGCTATACGGGAGGTGTAGCAACATGCTTCATACGCTGGGGCCAACTGCCGATCCTCTCTCGTTTCTGGACGCGGCTCCCCGGTGGTTGAATAGGATCATCACGCTTCTGAATCACCACCAGATCCAGTTGTCCAACCCGGACATCCAGCTCTGGACTCTGATGAACGCGAGTTCGGACGGCCGGGTTCACGTCTACACGTTCAAGCGCGTCCGAGAGAAGGATATTCGGTTTCTACCGCGCGATGCCCAGGAACGGATCAAGCACTTGGAGCACTCGCGTGAGGACTCTCAAGCCTAGCCAAGCGGAAGCCAACTACTCCCGTCGACCGCGAAGCTCCCCAGGCCTCGAAACCATGGCGAGACACCAGCGCAGACTAGCGGTAGTCCTGCTGGTGGCCGCGTGCTCCGGTGACGCGACGGCCCCCGATCCGACCCCATCTGCCCCGGACCCAAATCGTCCGCCCCCTCCCGTTAATCGGCCTCCAGAGGTGACGGGGGACATTCCCGCGCAACGCCTTCCAGGACCGGCAGAGCCCGTGACGGTGGCTTTGGGGACGTACTTCACCGATCCGGACGGGGACGCGCTCACCTTCGCGGCGTCCAGTACGGACACGGCGGTTGTGTTGGCGGTGGTGGCCGGGGACACGTTGCGCCTGACGGGCGGCGGAACCGGGGGGGCGGGAACGGTGACGGTGACAGCAACGGACCCGTCCGGACAGTTGGCGCGGGCTGCGGTGGCGGTGACGGTGAACCGGGCTCCGGTGGCGGCGGGGGACGACATCCCGGCGCAAACCGTGATCGATGAAGTGGGACAAGTACTGGTGGACGTGCTGGCGGGCACGTTCACCGATCCGGACGGAGACTCGTTGTGGTTCGATGCGGAAAGCTCCGACACGTCCGTTGTCGAGGCTGGCTGCTGCTCTGCCCGATCCGGAGGCCCTTGGATGGTGTGGCTTCGTCCGGTCGCCCATGGCGGGGCAACCGTGACCGTAACCGCCCGCGATCCCGACGGACTGGAGGCGCGGGCGGCGTTTGCGGTGGAAGTGACGGAGCATCCCGACCGGGCGGCGTTGGCGGCCCTGTTCGAGGCGACGGACGGGCCGAACTGGACGAACAACGAAAACTGGCTGACAGACGCTCCGCTTGCGGAATGGCACGGGGTGTCGGTGTGGGACGATGGCAGGGTGTCGAGCCTGTACCTCGATGGCAATGCCCTGTCCGGCTCCATTCCCCCGGAGATCGGCAACCTCGCCAGCCTTGTAAGCTTGGCGTTCACCGAAAACCGCGCCCTGACTGGGCGAATCCCTCCGGAGATCGGTAACCTCGCCAGTTTGGAACAACTGTTGCTCCACGACAACGTCCTGACTGGCCCGATCCCCCCGGAGCTTGGCAACCTTGCCAGCCTGGAAACATTGTGGCTCCAAGACAACGACCTGTCCGGCTCGATCCCCCCGGAGTTGGGCGGCCTCCCCAGCTTGGAAGCCCTGTTGCTCAACGACAACAACCTGTCCGGCCCGATCCCCCCGGAGTTGGGCGGCCTCTCCAGCTTGAAAGACCTGTGGCTCCACGACAACGACCTGTCCGGCCCGATCCCTCCGGAACTTGTCAACCTCGCGTTGATACCGAGCTTGCCCACTACCAGCGGCTTCCATTTGCCGACGGGGAGTATCCTTCTTTCGGGCAATCCCAAGCTTTGCGTGCCCAACGATCCCCAGCTTCGGGCATGGCTGATCGAACGGAGAAACTACCCGTACCCCTGCCGATCCAACCCCGATGTTCGGCTGTTGCCTCTCGCGCTGATGCGCGCGGATGGAAACGGCCTGTCGCTGGCGTTGCCGGATGATCTTCACGCCCCGGCGGTGAGTGTCTCGGACCCCGGCGTTGTGGCCGCGTCCTTCGCGGACGGCTGGCTTGAACTGATTCCCCGGAGCATCGGCCGTGCGGATGTGGAGCTAGTGCCTTCCGGCGGCGGTTACCTTGCCGTCGCGGGCGTGTCAGTGCGGAGGGCCGTGGGAACGTTCGGGATCGACATTGTGATGGAGCAACCCGCCCCGCTGGCCTTCGAGGAAACCATGGTAGCGGCTGCCGACTGGTGGTCTTCCGTGTTGGGCGGCACGGAGTGGAAGGATCGGCGGCCCGGATGCTTCAACGACGAGGCAACGGCGCTGGCGGATGAGCTTCTGATTCACGCCGGGATCGATGCGGAGACGGGGTACGCAGGGTATGCCGTTGCATGCTTTTTCCCTCCCGGCGAAGAGGATTCCACGACCTACGAGCCTGCAGGCGGAGAGGTACGGGCACACCCCAGATTTGCTGGTGTTGAGGGGCTGATGCGTCATGAGATCGGCCACATTCTCGGCTTGGTGAAGTGGCCGGTGCGTACCGGATTGACGACGCTAGACCGGGCGCATTTCACGGGCCCCAGCGCCGTGGAGGCGTACCGAGCGGGCGGCGGCGATTCAGGCCTGCCCGGCGTCCCCCTTCAGGAAGACGGGTGCAGGTGCCATTGGGATGTTCCGGAGCTTATGGGACGGGGGGGCGGCCCCGGCGGCGACGGCCTTTCCCTCGCGGCGCTGGCGGACGCGGGCTACACGGTGGATATGACAAAGGCGACCCCTTGGCGGATGCGGGACAACGCGGCGGCCTCCAGGGCCGCCGAGCCCTTCCGGGAGCGGGTGGAGGTTCGGATCGTACGGCGTCCGGTTCCGGAGTAGAAGGGGGGTGAGCGCGAAAGCATGGGTAAGAGGTTTGCGGGGTAGGCGTGGTGCTGGCGGCGGCGAGGGTGCCCCAACTCCAAGCTGTGCGAACGACGGATTTTGAGGAAGTACAGGAGCGCGAGCGGGTGGCACTTGGCGGCGCTCTACGAAGCGACGAATAGCCCAAACGGCGACCCCCCATCAGCACCGCCGAAGACACAGAAACGACGATCCACGAAGGCGATGTCCAGATCGCCGCGGATGGCCACATCGGCGGCTTGGAGGGCCGCGTCTGCCGAAACCCGGATCGGGAGGACGGCGTAGAGGAGGCGGGCAGTCGCGTTCGAGGGCGGATCTACCCGGTGGGCTGGAGCGCGTTGGCCACGACCCCTGTGCTTCGGCTTACGACCGCACCGGCGTGTGAAATCGACACGATTCCAAGCGGCAAGGTCACCAGTTATGCTGCCGTCGCACGCAAGATCGGGCGGAACAGGGCCGCGCTGGCGGTTGGCAATGCGCTTCATGAGTTGTCCTCGAAGGACCCTGAAGTCCCTCGGTGGCGCGTTTTGCGGAAGACGCGGATGATCCCACACCCTCACGCGCATTCCATTCGGCCGGTCTTCCCCAAGGAGTGGCGCGTCATCCTGGAGAGGGAGGGCGTTGAGTTCGACGGCGATGGTCGGATCGCTGAGAAGCACTTCTGCGAGGATTGGTAGGGGCGCGGACTGAGGCGTTACGCTCAGGCAAGGTCTCTAGGCCAAGGCCATCGCGGGGCTAGCCCTTGATCCCGTAACGCCCAAAAGGTTCTGTTAGGGCGAGCTCATTCTAGGGGCAAGCGCAGAGGCAAGGGGTGGGTGTGTGACAAAGGCGCGAGGGCGTTGGAGCCGGATCGTGGCGGGCATAATCGGTGCGACGGTATTAGCCACCGTCGTAGAGGCGGGTGTCAGTGCCGTTTTGGATCGACCAGCGTTGTTCTGGGCGACCCTAGTCGGGTGGTTCCAGTTGATGGTCGGATGGATCAACCTTACCTACTTGCTCTGCGGGCTGGGGGGCACAGGGTTGCTCTTGCTAGGCGTGGCAATTGGGCGAAACGACCCGAAGAAGGTCGGAAAGGCAGTGCCACTGCCGTCGGCTGATGCCGAACCAGGTGGTGGCTCGCCGGATCCCCGAGTGGACGCGCCGCCCGTTGATCCCCACCCCACCTGGGTCGACGAGGATAAGGCACTTGCGTTGCTACGCGGTCATCTCCTGGTTACCAGCATTGCGAAGGGTATGCATGAGGCCGGTGAAGCTGGCTTGGTTGGGGCTACCCATCAAGTGGCCGAGATGGTGCTAGAGGAGTTCGCGCTGGAATTCCCTAGCAGCACCAAGATGCTGGCGAATCGTTACGGTGACATCGTTACCGAATACGCTCAGGCCGATTTGGTCTCATGGGCTGACCAGAGCTTCGCGTCGGTCACCTCCTCAAATCCTGAGCCCAGGGAACCAGACGCCTAAGCCGAATTCGCACAACCGCACCGTCTGGACCGGCGACAACCCAGACGTTCTCCTGGGCATCAATTTGGTCCAGAACAAGGTCGTGGCGCACCTCTCACCCCGGGTGGATGGCGAGAGACCCATTCCTGCAAGGAGCAACCGCCGTGATTGACGAGCCCGCGACCAAACCGAGAACGCCCAGCGAGATCTTTCCCATCCTGAGCGAGGACTTCCGCCGCCGCGTGGTCAAGCGCGCCCTCAGGCACCGTTCCGAGTCCAAGGCTCTGCGGCGCCAGCGCGGAGCCGCCTTGCGGCGTCTTCGCGTGGACGGATATCGGGACGCCAGCCGGGCGCCCCGGCCCAAGCTTCTCCAGCCCGTCCTGGGGGCGATCCAGCACCACGACCACGACCTCGCCCGCGCCGTTCTCAATGCCTGGATCGACTCGCACGGCGAGCTTCGCGACCGGACCGCCGAGCATCTTGCAAGCAGGGGTCACGCTTCGATTCGTTCTTGGACGCGCGAGGAATGGCGTGGCGAGCGCGAGGCGCTGGCAGCGGCCGACGACGCGGTAGACCGCGAGTCCGCCGGGCTGATGCTGTCCTCCTCGCCCGGCGCTTTCCCGCACCGCCGCCCCTCGGGTCCCCGCTCTTTCAGGATTGGCTCGACATCCTGCAAGACCTCCGGCCCGACGCGCCCGATTGGGACGAGGCCGGCACCCTCGTCAAGTGGATGGACGACATCCGGCGAGACAAGGAGCGCGAACTCGTCGGATGGTGCCGCGAGCAGATGGCGGGCTTTTGCCGCACCCTTCGCGAGCGGTTCGGCGAGGAACTGCGCTACCTCGGGATCGACCCGGATCCATGGCCCGGACTGGTCGAGGAGCGGCCCGCGCTGACCGGGTCGGCGCTCCCGCTCCTCATCTTCCTGGAAGTCAGCTTCGAGGCGTACGAGCCGATTCGGCCCCAGGCTCCCTCGCGCGAAGACGAGCTTGAGCGGGCCATACAGCGCGCCGAGTGCGAGGACGCGATTCTCGCCGCGGTCGATGCGTGGCGGGAGCGTGTCGCCAAGCTCGACCCGCCGGACGAGGACGGCTCCGGGAAGGAGGCCGACGCCGGGGGAGAGGCGCGCGCGGCTTCGGGGGCGGCGAACCGCTCCGTTGCGGAAACCCGACCTCCCTCGTTGGCGTCCGTGAACGGGGACGGTTCCACGCGCCGCGAGATCGAGGCCCTTCGCGAGGACCGCGAGCGCCTCGAAGCGGACAACCGGACGCTCCGGGAGGAGAAGGCGCTGGGAGACGAGGAGGCCGGACGGCTCCGCGAGGAGGTTGCGCGGATCCGGAGGATGGAGGAGCACTGGAGGCGCGCCTACATCGAAGAGCGTAGGCAAGCCCGGGCGGGCGATGGCGAGCCGGTGGCGGCAGAGCCGGTGGGGAGCGTTCGCGAGGCCATCGCCCAGGCGCGGCGGATGTTCCCCGACCGGCTGCTCATCAAGCTCAACTCGCGCTCGAACGAGGACGCGCCCTTCGTTAACCGGAAGGGACCAACCGACCGGATCGGGGAGACCTGCCCCGGCTAGTTCTACAAGTCGAACCAGTCGGCTCCCACGATGGGACGGTTCCGGGACTGGTACCGGACCCACGTGAACGGAACCACGTGGAAGCTGGCCGCCCATCTCGGCAAGGGGACCAGCCACGACCCCCACCACACGATCCGGATCGCCTTCGCTTGGGACGAGCCGAACGAACGCGTCATCGTCGGATTCGTCGGCATGCACCAGAGGAAACCGAGCCTCTTAGGCGAGGCCGCGGGGCGCACGCAGCGGTAGCGCGGGCACCGAGGGCGCGGGACAATCAGGGCCGGAAGCGCGTTCCGTTTCGGCTCGCCGTTTCGCCTTCCCGCATGGGATTGCTGGTACGGGAGCGACCCAGGCGAGGGTGGGATGGCCATGCACATCCCAACCGCCGCCGTGGCGTGTGAGGCATGCCGAACACGTGGGTCGCTCCCGTCAACGGGCGCAAGTGCCCGCGCGTCACCGCCGCCCCTGCGGCTGCGGCACAAACGCAATTGCACCAGCAGCTTGCGTCCTCGGCGGCGTGTCACATCCGAGCGCGTTTCCCGTGCACAACGGCCCCGATGTCAATGTGCACTTCCGGATCGGCAACGGGCCATGTCCACGGGCGGTCAAATCCCGCCTCCGGCGAGGCGGCTCGAACGCCACACCGAATGGCCGTCGATCGTTCCTCCGGGGAGGCCCGATCGGAGCAGTTCCTTCATCTCGGCGATCCGCTGGAGGCAGGCTTGGAAGCCGCCCATCGCCTCGACCGCCGCGTCGTCCATGCCGAGGATGGCATTCTCGATGCGCGTGATCTCGCGCCGGGCCGCAACGGCGGTTCCGGGCGAGTGGACGGTGCGCGCGTCCGCGTCCGCATTGGTCCAGTTCCCGAGGATCGTCCGCGCCCGCTCAAGCGGCCTCCGGGCGCACGCGACCCCGGCGACCTCGACCGACCGGCCCAGTTCCCTCAGCGCCTCCCAGAGCTTCAGGTGGCGGTCCCGCCACGAACGGAGCGGGGTCGAGGTGTCCCAGCCGGGATCGGCGTGGACGAACACGGCGCGGCGGGAGTCAAGCGCCACGGGCATCCCGCGCGGGAAGTAGCGCCGCGCACCTCCGGCCGCGCCCCGGTAGACCCGGACGGGCATGGCCGAGCGTCCGATGCCCATCGCCTCGAACGCGGCGACCTTCTCAGCTTCGGTCGGGAGCCAGGGCAGGTCCGGGTGCTCGATCACGTAGTCGAACGAGAGCAGGCGGCGCATGGCCACCTCCGTCGCGGTGATCCTCCGAAGGCGGATACCTTCGGCCCCGAGCGCCCGGTAGATGCCGCGCGCGCAGACCCGGCAGACCTTCAGGTCTCCGACCGGAGCGTCTTGAAGCGGTCCATGCCGAACCAGTCCGAGAGCTGGGAGCGGGTGAACACGCCGCCATGCAGGCTCGCCAAAGCGATCCACTCGGCGCGGCGGCCCGTCAGGCCGAACGGCTCCAGCGCCTTCTCGCGCCCCTTCAGATGGTCAATCAACCTGGCCGCCTTCGGTCGGAGGCTCTGCCGTACATTAAGGTTCTGCTCCAACGATAGGATCCGGACTCCGCAGCGGTTATCGAGTGCGGTGAACGTGTCACCTCCGGTGGGAATCGGGAGACCGCGTTCGGCGGCGTCAAGCCGCAGCTGCGGGCAATCGTCCCGAGCCGTCCGGTGCGGTCCCGGACGCGGGACGGCTTCCGGCAGCCGCTGCTCCATCGCTCCCCTTAGATCCCAAGGTGCTGGCGGCTCGTTTCGAGGCGCGAACGGCGCTGGCGCTGCACTGGTCAAGCGACCGTCGTCCAGCGAGATTACGTTGCGCAGATCGTGCAGTCCATCGAATCGAGAGGAATCGAACGATGGCACGCACGAAACGAAGTCGGCGCTCGTACGGCGCTGGCGAATGGGGCCGCAACCGGGTCCGGATCTTCCCGGACCCGAAGACCGGCAACTTCCAGATTGAGTGGCGCGAGAACGGGCGGAGGCTCACCCGGTCGCTTGGACACCGCGATTGGGCGAGGGCGAAACGGCAGGCGGACGAATTCGCCGCCGGGTTCGTCGGCCCGGACCTGAACGGCAAGGCGGAAGCCGAGCCCGAACCGCTCACCTTGGAAAGGCTTTTTGACATTTACGTCGATGAGGTGACGCCCACCAAGGGTTGGCAGTCGCGGTGCCACGACAGAGCCGCGATGAAGATGTTTCTGGGCTTCCTCGGACGGAACCGAGATCCGGCTACGCTGTCCCGGAGGGACTGGGACCGGTTCATCCGGGCGCGGGGGACGGGCGCAGTCGGACCGAGCGGCAAGCCCGTGTCCGATCGAACGATCGAACATGACCTCAAGTTCCTGATCGCGGTGCTCAACTGGGCCGCGAAATCGAGGGACGAGCACGGAAAACTCCTGCTCGACTCGAATCCCCTGAGAGGCCTCAGGACGCCGAAGGAGAAGAATCCGACCCGGGTGCTTCTGGCACAGGCGGAATACGAAGCCCTGCTCGGGGTGTCGGCGGATACGGACTGGCGCTTCCGCGTAGCCCTCGTCCTCGCACACGAGACGGGACATCGCATCGGGGCTATTCGGCAACTCAGATGGTCCGACATTGACATGGAGATGAAGACCGTCCGGTGGCGGGGCGAGCACGACAAGTCCGGCTACGAGCACATCACGCCGCTGACCGACGAAGCGCTCGCGGTCCTCGAAGAGGCGCGGCGAAGGAACTCCGGCTCGGGAGACACACCTGTGCTACCTACTTCCACGGATCCCTCCACATGCGTCAGCCGTTGGCTGGTCCGTGACTGGTGGCAAAAGGCCGAAACACGTGCGGGGTTGGAGCCGAAGCGTGGCCGGGGCTGGCACTCGCTGAGGCGGAAGTTCGCTTCGGATCTGATGAACCAGCCGCTGAAGGTGCTCTGCGAGCTCGGGGGCTGGCAGACGGCCAAGACGGTGCTCCAGTGCTATCAGAAGGCGGACGAGGCTCAGCTTCGGAAGGCGCTTGCCAAGCGTCAGAGAGTCGGCACCTGACGCAATCAGCGGGAACCAAATGGCTGGAATCCGGCCAGCCAAACTCGTAAGTTCAATACCCACTGAAGGCTGCCGATCTACGACATCTTGCCGGGATGGCGGAACGGTAGACGCAGGGGACTTAAAATCCCCCAGGCTCAGGCCTGTGTGGGTTCGAATCCCACTCCCGGCACTCGGTTCGCGGCGGGGCTCATGTCGGTGCCCGATCGCGCGAACTGCGCGCGTGCGTGAAAAACCCGGCGCGAGACGTTACTATGCCCGTCGAACCCCGACAACGATCTGGAAACGAGAACCGTTTCCCAGGAACACAACGGCGAGGAGGCCCCATGTCGCAGAAGCATCAGTTCAGCCGCAGAACCTTTTTGAGAGGCGCCGGAGCGACGGCGGTTCTCGGCGCGGTGGGGGCCCGGCCGGGCGGCATCGGGGGGGCCGCCGATCTCATGGCCTCGACATCCCGGCAGAGCTTCGACTTCGATGAGATCTACGACCGCCGCGGCACCGACTGTACCAAGTGGGACCGGGCCATCGCGGCCTTCGGCGAGGACATCGAGGTCGGGATGGGCATCGCGGACATGGACTTCCGCGCCGCCCCCTGCATCACCGAGGCACTCGCCAAGCGCTGCGACCATGAGAACTGGGGCTATCTGGCCCGGCCCGCCTCCTACACGCAGGCCATCGCCGACTGGAACCACAGGCGCTACGGTCTCGAGGTCGACCCCTCCACCATCGAGCTGACCACGGGCGTGCACCCCGGGCTCATCGCAGCCCTGCACGCCTTCTCGCCCCCGGGGTCGCGGGTGCTCATGAACACCCCCACCTACAACGGTTTCTACAGCGACCTGCGCTTCACCCGCACGATCGCCGAAGACAGCGAGATGTTCGTGGTGAACGGCCGTTACGAGGTCGACTGGGACGACTTCGAGCGGCGCGCCACCCGGGTGAACACCTTCCTGCTGTGCAATCCGCAGAACCCCACCGGCAACTGCTGGTCGGAGGAGGATCTGCTGCGCATGGGGGAGATCTGTCTCCGCAACCGGGTCATCGTGCTCGCCGACGAGATCCACTGCGACTTCGTGACCGCGGACAACAAGTACACGCCCTTCGCGAGCCTGCCCGACAAGGAAATCGTCGACAACAGCCTCACCTTCAAGGCGGCCAGCAAGACCTTCAGCCTCGCCGCGATGAAGGCCGCCTGGTACTTCTCCACCAACCGCAACCTGATGGCGCGCGCCCGCGCCTTCACCCGGGCCGACCTGAGCACGCTGGGAATGGAGGCCAACCGGGCCGCGCTCACCGACGGCGACGAGTGGCTCGACCAGCTCCTGGTCTACCTCGACGGCAACCACGACCTCGCCGAGTCCTACCTGAAGAACGTCCCCGGCGTGAACTACACCAAGGCCCAGGGCACCTACCTGGCCTGGCTGGACGTGAACGGGCTGATGGACAAGGTGGGCGCCCGCGAGAAGGCGGCGGAGGAGAACGAGACCTCCGAGTCCGTGGTCACGCCCGAGCAGATCATGCAGCGCTGGTTCGCCGAGAACGCCCGGATCTATCTGAATCCCGGGCACTCCTACGGCACCGGCGGCAGCGGCCGCATGCGCATGAACCTGGCCACCTCGCGCGTGCTGGTGAAGAAGGCGCTCGACAACCTCGGCGAGGCGGTGGCGAACGCGTAGGGCGACACCGCGGGACGGCCGGGTCTGCCGGCCGAACGCAAGAACGGCGGCGGGTCGCGATCACCGGGCCCGCCGCCGTTCTTTTTCGGAACTGCTCCTCTGACGTTTACTGGCGTCTACTGTATATTGCTGACAATATCGACACCGCTCCAGGCCCGTCGGTGCCCGGCAGAGTCGCTCGTCAGGCCGGCAGGCCGTGCCGGATCACGTGCTCCATCGCGTCGCCGAAGCGGTCGAGCTCCTCCAGGGTCGTGTAGACGCTGGGGGTGATGCGCGAACCGGTGCACTCCTCGTGGCCGATGCCGACCGCGATGATGCGGTGCTCGTTCCAGAGGTACTGATTCAGGGGACCGGGATCGACGCCGTCGATCTGGACGTTGGCCAGCCCGCAGGCGAACCTCGCCTTGCGGCTGGTGTGCAGGCGCACGCGGTCGTGCTGCAGGAGCCGGTCCGCCCAGTAGTCGCGCAGGTAGACCATGCGCGCCTCCTTGCGCGCCCCGCCGATTCCCTGGTGGAAGGTCAGCGCCTCCGCGATGGCCAGGTAGTTCGCCGCCGGGTGCGTGCCGATCTCCTCGAACTTGCGGATGTCGCTGTCCCTGCTCTCGGGGGCGGCGGTCAGCGGCCACACCTCCGGGATCCTCTCCCGGCGGACGTAGAGCAGCCCCGTGCCGTGGGGCGCGAACAGCCATTTGTGCAGGGAGGTGGCGTAGAAGTCCACGTCCAGCTCGCCCAGATCGAAGTCGAAGTGGGCGAGCGCGTGGGCCCCGTCCACCAGCACCGGAATCCCGTGGCGGCGCCCCAGGGCGGTGAGTTCCTTCACCGGCAGGATCTGGCCGGTGAGGTTGATCATGTGGCAGCACAGGATCATGCGTGTGCGCGGCGTGATGGCCTCCTCGAACAAGCGCACGATCTCGGCGGGATCCTCGGCGGGCACGGGAATGCGGATCTGCTTCAGGACGATGCCGTGGCGCCGCTCCCGCTGCCGGAAGGTGGTGATCATGCGCCCGTAGTCCTGGGTTGTGGTCAGGACTTCGTCGCCCGGCTGCAGGTCGAAGCCATGCTGCAGGATCTGCAGACCCTCCGACGCGTTTCGCGTCAGGGCGATCTCCTCCGCATCCACGCCCCACTCGCGTGCCAGGCGCGCGCGCACCGTCTCCCGCTGCGGCTCGAGAATCTGCCACATCGTGTAGGTGGGCGCCTCGTTGGAGTAGTCGAGGTGGCGCTTCATCGCCTCCTGCACCCAGCGCGGCGAGGGGCTCACCCCTCCGTTGTTCAGGTTGATGAGGCTCCGGTCCACGGTGAACGCGCGCGCAACCTCGACCCAGAAGTCCTCGTCGCGCGCGATCTGCGCGGGTGACCCGGACCAGTTGCCCAGCTCGTCAGCGACCTTGCGGGCGTCCGCGGAAAGGCGGGCGGGCAATAGGGGGAGTCCGGCGGCGGCCACGGCGGGCACGGCCATGGAACCGAGAAACTGGCGGCGACTGGGCATCATCGGGTCTCTCCTGCAGAGGATGGTGGCTCGCTCCGTTGCAGGCACGATACGACGAGCGGGATCGAATGTCACCTGCCCGTGGAGGCAGCCGGCCGGCGGCATGAGGACGACCTCACGCGTGGAGGGATGCCTGCCTTGCGCGTCTCCACGGGCGTCCCGCAACCGGGAACATTTCGTCGGTGGACGGGCTATTCCGGCGTCGTCTCCGTGCTTTCGGAGCTCATCCAGTCCAACGCGGCCGATCCCTCGAAAACCTCGCCCGCCCCGCGCGGCGCCGGGCAACCAAGGCATGAACAGGAAGAGGATTGCGATGCCGAAGTTGCCTTGCCGGGTCTGCGTCCTGGTTTGCGCGGCCACCCTTCTCGCCGCTGCCTTGCCCGCCCTGGCGCAGGCGCCGCCGGACGAGACGGATCCGGACTCGACGGCGTTCCTGCTGGATCCCCTGGTGGTGACCGCGACCCGCCTGGCGACCACCACCGACGAACTCGCCGTGTCGGTTAGCCTGGTGGGGCGGGCCGAACTGCGCGAACAGCCCAACCGCCTCCTCCTCGATGCCCTTGTCGCCGAGCCCGGCGTGCTGGTCCAGCAGACCACCGCGGGGCAGGGGGCCGCCTTCGTGCGCGCCCTCACCGGCAGCCAGGTGCTCCTGATGGTCGATGGGGTGCGCCTCAACAACGGCACTTTCCGTCAAGGTCCGAGCCAGTATCTGTCCTCGGTGGATCCGGAGATCATGGAGCGCATGGAGGTGGTGCGCGGAGCCTCGTCGGCGCTCTACGGCTCCGATGCCATGGGCGGGGTGATCAACGTGATCACCCGGCGTGCCGGAGACCTGCTCGAGCCGGGCGAGAACTGGGTGACGGAGGGCTCCTATACCTTCGACGGAGCCACCAGCGGGAGTCGTGCGCGGCTCTCGGCGGCAACGGCCGTGCCGGACTTTCTGTCGGGTCTGGAGCTCTTCGGCGGCGCCGGCTTCGGCACCTGGTCGCACCTGAAGCCGGGCGGGGGCCTCCCGCCCCAGGATCCGACCGGCTACGACCAGTGGAGTGGCGACCTCCGCCTCGACCTGCAGGCCACCCGGCGGTTCCGCATCGAGATGGCCGGCCAGCATGCCGAGCAGAGCGACGTCCCGCGCTACGATCGCTACGTCGACTTCCGGGCTCCGGGAGTGGCCGGGGGAGGAGTGGGACGAAACGCGCTCTACCTCTTCGAGCCCCAGGACCGGTCGCTCGCGCGCATGAAGGGAACCGTGGCCACGAGCCGGCCCTGGATGTCCACTCTGGACGTTCAGGTATCGTGGCAGGTGCAGCGCGAGGGACGCTCGATCAGGAGCCAATCGCTCAGGGATGACATCGTCATGCCCTCGGACCGCGTCCGCTACGTCTCCGACGACGTGCGTTCGGTTGCACTGGACGTCCAGGGGCAGGCGATACACGGCGATGGCCGGAGCGGCGTGACCTACGGGCTGGAAGTGTGGGACAACGTCACCCGCTCGCACGGCCGGGAGGAGAACCTGGCAACGGGCGTGGAGACTTCCTCGTTCCGCTGGAGCGGGGAGGAGGCCGTGCCCACCGGTCGGTTTCCCGATGGCTCCCGCTTCGGCGGCGCCGCGCTGTACGCCTTCGCCGACGAACCCTGGGGGAGGTTCCGGGTGCAGTTCGGGGGGCGCGCCAGCACCTATCGTACGACCACGCGGGTCGGTGACGACTTCGGCGGTGACGTGGACTCGCGGGTCGGAAACGTCACCGGCGAACTCGGCGTGGTCTACCACCCCGCGCAGGCGATGTCGCTCAGGGCGCGCGCGGCCCAGGCCTTCCGCGCGCCCAACATCTACGATCTCACGCTGGTCGGAGATGTCCCCGGCGGCATCGCGCTGCCCAATCCGGAGCTGAGCCCGGAGCGCAGCTACACACTCGAGTTGGGGGCGAGCTGGATGCGAGGTTCGGCGACGGCCGAGCTGACCGTCTTCCGCATCGGAATCGACGACCTGCTCGAACGCAGCTTCGGGACCTTCCGGGGCCAGAGCACCTTCGGACCCGACCTGCTTCCCGTGCTCACCATTCAGAACATCGGCTCGGCGACCATCGACGGTGTCGAAGCGGGCCTGTCCGCCGGACTCCCCGCCCGCGGGCAGCTGGACCTTGCGGCTTCGTGGACCCTGGGAGATGCGGTGGTTGCGCGCGACGGGATGCTCGCGGAGGAGCCGCTCAGCCGCGTGCCCCCGGCGACGTTGTCGTATCGCCTGCGCTGGCCGTGGTCCCGCGACGAACGGTCGGGCTGGATCGAGTACTTCGGCAAGATGGCGGGTGGCCAGAACCGGCTCGGCTTCCGCGACCGGATCGACAGCCGCATCCAGGAGGGGGGGACGCCCGCGTACCATGTCCACTCCCTTCGGGGAGGCGCGTCCTGGCGGGATCGTTTGCGCATCTCCGCCGGGATCGAGAACCTCTTCGACGAGTTGTATCGCATTCACGGCTCGGGCATCGACGCCCCCGGCCGGCACCTCTTCGTGCGGCTGGACGTGCGGAGCTGACCGGGCCTGCCTCACGCGCCAGGTATGATGCGAGTGACGTTTCTGGGCACTTCGGCCGCGTGTCCGACCGTGCGCCGCAACGTGAGCGCGATCGCCGTGCAGCGGGAGGGCGACCTCATGCTCTTCGACTGCGGCGAGGGCACCCAGCGCCAGATGATGCGCTACGGCACGGGGTTCTCGCTCTGGGCGGTGTTCATCACACACATGCACGCCGATCACTTCGTGGGCGTGACCGGGATGCTGCGCACCATGGCGCTGCAGGGGCGGGAAGATCCGCTGCTGCTCACCTGTCCGGTCTCCGGCCGGCGGGTGCTCGAGGATGCCGTCCACCTGGGATTCGACCGCCTGAGCTTTCCGGTCGAGGTCCGGGAACTCAGGCCGGGGGACTGCGTCTCCCGGGACGGCTATGAGGTGCGCGCCTTCCGGGTGAACCACGGCATGCCGGCGCTCGGGTACGTATTGCGCGAGGACGATCGCCGGGGGCGGTTCGATGTCGAGAGGGCACGTGCCCTGGGCGTCCCCGAAGGACCCGCCTTCGGCCGTCTGCATCGGGGCGAGACGGTGGAGGTCGAAGGGCGGGCGGTCCGGCCGGAAGAGGTGGTGGGACCCGGCCGGGCCGGCCGGACGGTGGTCTACACGGGCGACACGCGTCCCGTGCGCTCGACGGTGGAGGCGGCGGCCGGGGCGGACCTGCTCGTCCATGAGTGCACGTTCGCCGGCGATGACACGGCGCGGGCGCGCGCGACCTTCCACTCCACCGCTGCGGGCGCCGCGCGCGTCGCCCGCGACGCCGGAGTGGCCCGCCTCGCGCTCACGCACATCTCCGCGCGGTACTCGGAGCAGCCGGCGCGCCTCGAGCGCGTGGCGCGCCGGGTGTTCCCCGCGACGGTCGTGGCCGCGGACGGGCTGACCCTGGAAGTCCCCTACCGCGATGATCCCCCCGCCACCCCACCCGCCCGCGGGCGAGAGGGAGCTGCGTGAGTTCGACACCCGACCATGGATTCCGCACGGTCGCCATCGTGGGGCTCGGGCTGATCGGCGGGTCGCTTGCCCGCGCGCTGGCGTCCCTCGACCGGCCGCCTCGCGTCGTCGCCACCTCGCAGACGGCGTCCAATCTGGAGCTGGCCGAGCGTGCGGGCGCGATCGACGCGGGGTCCACCGACCCGGAGGCCGTCCTCGCGGTCGCCGACCTGGTCGTGTACGCCACCCCCCTCGACGTGACCCTGCGCCTGCTCGCGGACCACCGGGGCCGCTGGCGGGCAGGAGCGGTCGTGACCGACGTGGTCAGCCTGAAGGGCCCGGTGGAGGAAGCGATGGGGGCCCTCGGCGAAAGCGCCCGCTACACCGGATCGCACCCGATGGCAGGCGGGGAAGGGTCGGGGTTCGGTCACTCTGCGGCCGACCTGTTTGCGGGCGCGACCGTCTGGCTGACGGGGACGGGGGCGGGGGCGGCTGCCGTGGAGACGCTCTGGCGGGCCGTGGGCGCCCGTCCGCGCTGGACCACCGCCGGCGAGCACGACCGGCTCATGTCGTGGTGCAGCCACCTTCCCCAACTGGTCTCCAACGCCCTTGCGCGCGTTCTGGAGGAATCCGGTCACGCCCCTTCCGACCTGGGCACCGGCGGCGCCGACATGGTGCGCCTCGCGGGCAGTTCTCCGGAAATGTGGCTTCCGCTGCTGGCGCGCAGCGAGGCCGGGGACGCGCTCCGGGACCTCTCGCGGGTGGCGCGCGAGTTCGCGGACGCCCTCGACCGCCGCGATCTGGAGGCCATTGAAGACTGGATGAACTCCACTCGCTCCTGGCGCGCGGGCGGCGGCCCGGGCGAAGCCGGCCGGACCGGCCAGTGACGACCGAGCTGAGGGTGCCCGGCGACAAGTCCATCTCCCACCGGGCGCTGCTGCTGGCCGCGCTGGCGGCCGGCGAGAGCCGCATCCGCGGCATCCTTACCGGAGAGGATCCCCAGGCCACGGCCTCCATCCTCCGCGAACTGGGCGTGCGCGTGCCGCCCCTGCCGGCCGATGGGGAACTGCGCATCACCGGAGTGGGCGTGCGCGGCCTGCGTACCCCGGGCCGGATCCTCGACTGCGCCAACAGCGGCACCACCGCGCGGCTGATGCTGGGTGTCCTGGCGGGACAGGAGCTCGAGGCCACCCTCACCGGCGACGATTCCCTGCGGCGCCGGCCGATGCGGCGAGTGACCGACCCGTTGTCGCGGATGGGCGCGCGCTTCGAGCCGCTTGCCGCTCCCGGCAGACTCCCACTGCGCATTGCCGGCGGCCCCCTGCGCGCCCTCGACTATCGCCTCCCCGTGGCCAGCGCCCAGCTCAAGAGCGCGCTCCTGCTCGCAGGGGTGACCGGCGGCGTGCCGGTGCGGCTCCTCGAGCCGGGCTTCTCGCGCGACCACACCGAGCGCATGCTGGCAGCCGCGGGGTGTGCGCTGGCCAGTTCCCCGAAGGGCGGCGCCAACCGGTTGCGCCTGACCGCCGCGCCGCCCGCCCTCGATCCTCTGGACGTATCCGTGCCGGGCGACTTCTCGTCCGCAGCCTTTCCGCTCGCGCTCGCTCTGCTGGGTGGGGCGGGGGAAGGGATCGTGCTCCGCGGTATCGGGCTCAACCCGACACGGACCGGACTCCTTCCCGTACTGCAGAGGATGAACGCTCGCATCGAAGTGGAGATCGGGTCCGCGCCGGAAGGCGGCGAGCCCGCCGGCGACCTGATCGTCCACGCGTCGGACCTGACCGGGACCGTGGTGGAGCGCGAGGAGATTCCGGGACTCATCGACGAGGTGCCCGTCCTGGCGGTGCTCGCCGCCCGCGCCAGGGGCATCACGCGCATCACCGGCGCGGAGGAGCTGCGGGTCAAGGAATCCGACCGGCTGGGCGCGCTGGCGGCCAACCTGTCGAACCTGGGCGTGGAGGTGGAGGAGCTTCCCGACGGCCTGGTGATCGAAGGGACCGGCCGCCCCCTGTCCGGTGCAGTCGAGGCGCGCGGCGACCACCGCATCGCGATGGCCTTCGGCGTGCTCGGCGCGCTCGCCGGAAACGCCATCACCGTTGACGCGCCGGCGGCCGTGGGCGTCAGCTACCCCGGCTTCTGGGAGATGCTCGAGCGCGCTTCCAGGCCGGCCGGGCGACCCTCCGTCCCGGATTCGAGCGAGAAGGACCTGGAGCCGGGGCGACCCCTCCGTGGGCGCGAGCGGGGACCGGTGATCGTCATCGACGGCCCGGCCGGTTCCGGCAAGTCCACCACCGCCCGCGAGGTGGCGCGCCGGCTGGGCTTCCGCCACCTGGACTCGGGCGCGCTCTACCGGGCCCTCACCTGCGCCCTGCTCGAGTCGGGCCGGCCGCCGGACTCATGGCCCGCGCTGACGGAGTCGGACCTGAACGCTCATCCCGTGCGGATGGTGGCCGCCGGATCCGCATTTCGGATGATGCTCGGCGCGCGCGCCCTGACAACCGAACTGAGGAGCCCCGAAGTCGACGCTCACGTTTCCGCCGTCGCGCGGCTGCCCGCGGTGCGCGGGTGGCTGCTCGACCGCCAGCGGCAGGCGGGGAAGGAGGGGTCACTGGTGGGCGACGGGCGCGACCTGGGCACGGTAGTGTTCCCGGATGCGGAGGCGAAGATCTTCCTGGTCGCCGATGTCACCGAACGCGCCCGCCGCCGCCTGCGCGACAAGGGGCGCGATCCGGACTCGGACGGTGCGGTGGCGGCGGAGGCGGCCCGCCTGCGCGCCCGTGACCGCATCGACGCCACCCGCGGGATTGCACCGCTGAAGAAGGCGGCCGACGCGTTCGAAGTCGACGGAACCCGCCTCTCGTTCGAAGAGCAGGTCGAGGCAATCCTCGGCGTGGTGCGCTCCCGGGCCGGCCACCGGCACGCGAGGATTCCCACTTCCGCGGAATGATTGACGCACTGACCGGCGACGCATACCTTAACGTGCTGAAAAATAGCCGTTTGCCCGTACCTCTGCTGGAGGAACGCAGTGCCGATCCCGGCCTCCGGCGAACCCGGAAGCCCGCCCGGCCGGTTTCTCCCCTCCTCCTGGATCCCGTAAACCCCGAACCCGGCCCGCGACATACGGGACCGGCCAGAAACGGCGCTCCCTCCAGGGGGTGCGCCAGGGACGACAACCAATGACCGACCAGACAGAAGGCACTCACTCCCCTTCACCGGAATCCGTACCCTCCTCCGCCCTCCCCTCCGGCGATTCTCAGGGAACCGATTCCAATGAGGGTGGAGGTTCCGGCGATACCGCCCGAGTCAATCCGTCCCCGAGCCAGGCCTTCGGGGACTTCGCGGCGTTCGACGCCCCGGACGAGCTCTTCGCCGATCCGCGTGGCGATACCGGGTTCGGCCTCTCGGACGACCCCGGGGGCGACGACGATCCGTCGATGTCGCGCGACGACTTCGGCACCATGCTCCAGGATTTCCAGTCCGGCATCCAGGAGGTGCGCGAGGGAGAGATCGTACGCGCGAAGGTCGTGCGGGTGACGGATGCCACCGTCATCCTGGAATTCGGCTTCAAGAGCGAGGGCGCGGTCCCGCGGGAGGAGTTCCGGGACAACGAAGCCCTTGCGCCCGGGTACGAGGTCGAGGTCCTGCTCGAGAGCCTCGAGGACGACGACGGGGTGGTGGTCCTGTCGAAGAAGAAGGCCGATTTCCTTCGGGTCTGGGAGAAGATCCGCGAAGCCTACGAGAGCGGTTCGCCGATCGAGGGCACGCTGGTGCGCAAGATCAAGGGCGGCATGACCGTGGACCTCATGGGCGTGGACGCCTTTCTGCCGGGCTCGCAGATCGCCCTCCGCCGGGTGCCCAACATCGAAGACCTGGTTGGCGACGTCTACGACTTCAAGATCATCAAGCTGAACAAGAGGCGCCGCAACATCGTGGTATCGCGGCGGGTGATCCTGGAGGCCGAGCGCGGCAAGAAGCGCGAGACCCTGGTCAAGGAACTGCTGGTGGGCCAGGTGCGGGCCGGCATCATCAAGAACATCACCGATTTCGGCGCCTTCATCGACCTCGGCGGGCTGGACGGGCTCCTGCACATCACGGATATGTCGTGGGGACGCGTGGGACACCCCTCCGACATGGTGAGCATCGGCCAGGAGCTCGACGTCAAGGTCCTCGACATCGACTGGAAGCGGGAGAGGATCTCGCTCGGGCTCAAGCAGTTGCTTCCCTATCCGTGGACCGACATCGACCTCAAGTACCCGGTCGGCGTGCGCGTACACGGCAAGGTGGTGTCGATCACGAACTACGGCGCTTTCGTCGAGCTGGAGAAGGGCGTCGAAGGGCTCGTCCACATCTCGGAGATGTCGTGGACGCGCAACATCCGCCATCCCTCGAAGCTGGTCTCCATCGCGGACGAGATCGAAGCCGTCGTGCTGAAGGTGGATCCGGCGGCCGAGAAGATCTCGCTGGGCATGAAGCAGATCGAGGAGGATCCCTGGCTGGCCCTCCCGCTCAAGTATCCCACCGGGACGCGGCTGCAGGGCAAGGTGCGCAACCTGACTTCGTTCGGCGCCTTCGTCGAGATCGAGCCGGGCATCGACGGGTTGGTTCACGTGTCGGACATGAGCTGGACCAAGCGCGTTGAGCATCCTTCGGAGATCGTGAACAAGGGCCAGGAACTGGAAGTGATGGTTCTCGATGTGGATGGCGAGAACAAGCGCATCTCGCTCGGGATCAAGCAGGTTCTCGACGATCCCTGGCCCTGGCTCTCGGAGCGCTTTGCACCGGGCGTGGAGTGCGAAGGCCGTGTCGTGCGGGTTCAGGAGAAGGGGGTCGTGGTCGACCTGGGCGAAAACGTCGAGGCCTTCGTCCCCATCTCGCACAGTCGTGTGCGGGATAACCAGTCGCTCGAGGACTACTACGGGCCCGGGGACGAGGTCGACCTCAAGGTGCTCGAGTCGGATGCCGCCAACCGCAGAATCGTGGTGGAGGTCATGGCGGAGCCCCGCCGGCGCATCACCGAGGAGGACGACACCGAGTATGCGCCAGAGGACGGTGGGGAAGCCGCGGACGACCCGGAAGCCGCGGCCGGCGAGGCCGAAGAGGTCGGCGGTGGGGAGGCCGTGGATGATGGGGAGGCCGTGGACGATGGGGAGGCCGTGGACGAGACGATCGCCGCCCGGCCTGACGACGAGGGGTAGCGCCTATCCGTGATGGCTAGCCCGCTCCGTGTCCGAGCCCAGGCCGTCCTCACGGTCATAGCCGGCTGCGTGCCGGTGGCGACAGGGCCGCCGGCGCCCGAGCCCCCGCCGCCGGAGGTGGAACCCCCACCACTGACCGCGCCCGAATCCGAGGTGCCCGAGCCCGAGCCGGAGCTCGCGGCTCCCGTGGTGGGGGTCATGCTTCCCATGTCGGGCTCACCGTTCATGCGGGAGTATTCCGAGTTGATCGAGGAGGGGGTGCGCGCCGCGGTCGCCTCGGCTTCGGAGCGCGACGGTCTGCCTGTCGTGCAGGTTATCGACAGCGGCAGAGGGGTCGACCAGGCCCGCCGGGCGCTCGCCGAGCTGGAGGCGGCGGGCCTGTCGGCGATCGTGGGGCCGCTGCAGGATGCCGCGGTGGCTCGGGTGGCCGAGGGCCGCAGGCGACCGGTGCCGATGATCGCGCCCGCCGCCCGGGAACTGCCGGAGGGCCAGGCCGGCGTCTATTCGCTGGCCGGACCGGATCCCGGTCCCGCCAGAGCGCTGGGCCGGGCGGCATGGGAGCAGGGCATCCGGCGCGTTGTGGCGATCGCTCCCTCCACCGCGTACGCGCGCTTCGAGGTGGAGACCTTCCGCGAGGCGTTCCGCCTAGGAGGCGGGGCTCTGGCCGGGGCCTTCTACTATCCCCCGGGACAGGTCGACTTTCGCGCGGAGGTGGGAGAGCTGATCCGCATCGATCCGGATGCGGTGCTGCTTCCGCTGCCGTCCCTGCCCGCGATGGACATCCCGCAGGTGGCGGGCCAGGTACAGCACTATGGGCTGGACGATTCGCTGAGCGTCGACGTGCTCGGGACCGCCGGATGGTCGACACCCGACGTGCTGCGCGATGTCGACGTCAACTTCACCGAAGGCGTCCTTACGGTGACCGCCCGCCCGCCGGGACGCCCGGAACCGGCGTACGAGGACTTCGTGCGGGCGTACGAGACGGTTCACCGGAAGTCCCTGCGCAGCGACGTTCCCGCGCTCGGGTGGGACATCATGGGCCTGCTGCTTGCGGCATTCCGCACGGGCGCACGCGCCCCGGACGAAGTGCGCGCCGCGCTCGAGGAGATCGACGGCTTCGAGGGGGCGACCGGAACCCTCGCCGTGGAAAACGGGCGCATCACGCGGGTCTACGAGGTCGTCGTGATCCGGGATCGGGAGCTGGTCCGGGTCTACTGATGTCCCGGTGTGCGCCCGCCCTCACCCGGGTGACGCCGGTCCTGCCCGAACTTCCCCGCCCGTGAGCATGCGCGAGCAGCTGGAGCGCCTGAAGGGCCTGCGCCGGGAAGCGGAGCAGGGCGGAGGGGACGAGCGCCTGGCGGCACAGCACGCGCGCGGCAAGCTCTCGGCCCGCGAGCGTCTCGATCTGCTTCTGGATCCCGGGAGCTTCGTGGAGCTCGACCGCTTCGTCACCCATCGCGCGACCGGGTTCGGACTGGAGGAGCGCAAAGTGCTCGGGGACGGGGTGGTCACCGGACACGGGCGCATCGACGGACGCCTGGTCTATGTCTTCTCCCAGGACTTCACCGTCTTCGGGGGCTCGCTGTCGGAAGCCCATGCCGAGAAGATCGTGAAGGTGCAGGACCTGGCGCTGAAGACCGGAGCGCCGGTCGTGGGGCTGAACGATTCCGGGGGCGCCCGCATCCAGGAGGGTGTGGTCTCACTGGGGGGCTACGCGGACATCTTTCTGCGCAACACGCTGGCTTCGGGCGTGATTCCGCAGATCAGCGTCATCATGGGGCCCTGCGCGGGCGGGGCGGTCTACTCGCCGGCGATCACGGATTTCGTCTACATGGTGCGCGGCACCAGCTTCATGTTCGTCACCGGGCCGGAGGTGGTGCGCACGGTGACCCACGAGGACGTGGACATGGAGAGCCTGGGAGGTGCCGGCACCCACGCGTCGACTTCGGGGGTGGCGCATTTCGTGGGCGAATCCGAACCCGACACCCTTGCCTCCGTGCGCGAGCTCTTTCGCTACATCCCGCAGAACAACGCCGAACCCGCCCCGCGCCGGCCGACGGAAGACCCGGTGGATCGTGGGGACGAAGCGCTCCTGGATGTCGTCCCGTCCAACCCCAACAAGCCCTACGACATGAAGGAGGTCATCGGGCGCGTCGTGGACGACGGCGTGTTCTACGAGGTGCACGCCCTCTTCGCCCCCAACCTGATCACCGGTTTCGCCCATCTGGGAGGGCACGCGGTGGGCGTGGTGGCCAATCAGCCGGCGGTGCTGGCGGGGGTGCTGGACATCGATTCGTCGGACAAGGGGGCACGCTTCGTGCGCTTCTGCGACGCCTTCAACATCCCGCTGGTGGTGTTCGAGGACGTGCCGGGGTTCCTTCCGGGCGTGGGCCAGGAGCACGGGGGCATCATCCGCCACGGCGCCAAGCTGCTGTACGCCTTCGCCGAGGCCACCGTCCCCCGGGTCACCGTCATCACGCGCAAGGCGTACGGGGGCGCCTACGACGTGATGAACTCACGGCACATCCGTGGAGATCTGAGCCTCGCGTGGCCCAGCGCGGAGATCGCGGTGATGGGGCCCAAGGGCGCGGTCGAGATCCTCTTCCGCAAGGAGATCGCGAGGGCCGACGACCCGGAGGCCGCGCTCGAGGCGCGGATGGAGGAGTACCGCGAGCGCTTCGCGCATCCCTACATCGCCGCGGCCCGCGGGTACGTCGACGACGTCATCGATCCGCGCGAGACCCGCGCCCGGCTGGCCGGCGCCCTCGACATCCTCGAGAACAAGCGCGACGCCAACCCGTCCAGGAAACACGGCAACATTCCGCTCTGAGGAGGCAGCAGCCCGTGGACGAACTCCCCCCGGCATTCGAGCGGCGATGCATCCGCGCTGGATCGCTTCGCTCTGCGTTGCTTTTCGGACCAAGAGCGCTGCTATTGGCCCTTCAAAGCGCCTTGCCAGCCCGGCGCCTCGCCGCTCTCGGTGCTCGCGCGGATTCATCCACGGACTGCTAGGGTGTTCGAATCGGTTCTGATCGCCAACCGGGGCGAGATCGCGCTGCGCATCGTGCGCGCCTGCCGGGAGCTGAGCGTGAGGAGCATCGCGGTGTATTCGGCGGCGGACCGGGGCGCGCCGCACGTGCTTGCGGCCGACGAGGCCCACGAAATCGGGCCCGCGCCCTCCGCCGAGAGCTACCTTCGCATCGATCGCCTGCTCGAGGTCGCGGCGCGCTCGGGGGCCCGGGCGGTGCACCCGGGATACGGCTTCCTGTCGGAGCGGGCCGTGTTCGCGCGCGCGGTGCGGGACGCCGGGCTGGTGTTCATCGGGCCGAAGCCCCGGACCATCGCGGCGATGGGCGACAAGGTGCGCGCCCGCAGGCTGATGCGGGCGGCGGGCACCCCGGTGATTCCGGGTTCACCGGGCCCGGTGCGCGATCTGGATGAGGTCCACCGACAGGCCCGCGAGATCGGCTTTCCGGTGCTGCTGAAGGCGGCGGCCGGGGGCGGCGGCAAGGGGATGCGCGTGGTGGAGGGGCCGGACGAGCTCGAGCGGGCGCTCGCAGCGGCCGGCCGCGAGGCGCAGGCGGCCTTTGGCGATCCGGCGGTCTACCTTGAGCGGTACCTGGACGCGCCCCGGCACATCGAGGTGCAGGTGCTGGGCGACGAGCACGGCAACCTGGTCCATCTGGGGGAGCGCGAGTGCTCCATCCAGCGGCGGCACCAGAAGCTGGTGGAGGAGTCGCCCTCTCCGGTGGGCACGCCCGGGCTGAGGGCACGCATGGGCGAGGCGGCGGTGCGGGCCGCCCGCGCAGTCGACTACGTAGGCGCGGGCACGGTAGAGTTCCTCTACCTCGACGGTGACTTCCATTTCCTGGAGATGAACACCCGCCTGCAGGTCGAGCATCCGGTGACCGAGCTGGTGACCGGCATCGACCTCGTCGAGTGGCAGCTTCGGGTGGCGGCGGGAGAGACGCTCCCCTTCACGCAGGAGGATGTGCGCCTGGACGGCCACGCCATCGAGTGCCGCATCACGAGCGAGGACCCCTTCCAGGGCTTCCTGCCCGCGACCGGGCGGGTGGACGTGCTCGAGGTTCCGGCAGGGCCGGGGGTGCGCTGGGACGGCGGCATTCGCGCCGGGTTCGAGATCGGCCGCCACTACGATCCGCTGCTGGGCAAGCTGGTCGCCTGGGGACCCGACCGCGCCTCGGCGGTGCGGCGCATGGCGCGCGCGCTCGAGGAACTGACCATCGTGGGAGTACCCACCGGTGTGCCCTTTCACCAGCGGGTTATGCGGCATGCCGCCTTCCGGCGAGGCGACCTGAGCATCCGCTTCATCGAAGACCACCCCGAACTCACGGCCGGCGACATCGATGCCGGCGAGCTGGCCGTGGTCGCGGCGGCCGCGGCGCTGTTCGCGGACAGGGAGCGGGGGCCGGACCCGGCCCGGAGAGCGCATGTGGACGGGCGTCCGGCTTTCTCGGCCTGGCGCAGAGCGGGCGCGAAGTGGGCGGTGCTGCCGTGAGCGGGGCGGGGGGCGCGGATCCGACGAAGTCCGTGCGCTTCCATGTTGCCGTCGAGGGACGCGTCCTGCCGGTGCAGGTGGACGGCGACACCGTGCGGCTGGAAGGTGCCGGCGACGAGGCGCGGGTGCTCGAAGGAGGGTGTGGCCGGTCTCTCATACTGTCGATGGACGACCGCCCTCACCGCGTATTCGGCGTACGGATCGGCGAAACCAGTTGGGAGATCCATCACCGCGGCCGCGCCTTCCGGGTCGAGGTAACGGATGAGCGGAGCTGGCGCCTGCGCCGGGCGCGGAGCGACGGGATGTCCCCTGCCGCTGGCCTCGAACCTGTGCGCGCACCCATGCCGGGGCTCGTGCTGCGGGTCGACGTCGAGGAAGGTCAGAAGGTCGCGGAGGGCCAGGGATTGCTGATCGTGGAAGCGATGAAGATGGAAAACGAGTTGCGCGCACGCGCCGCGGGACGGGTTCGCCGCGTCCACGTCGCCGCCGGGGAATCCGTCAGGCGCGGCGACGTCCTGGTCGAGTTCGAGCAGGACGGAGGCCACAATGGCGCCGCGGACGGCCGGGATCGCTCGCCGGGCGACTCAGGCGGCGAGACGGCGCCGTGAGTGACGATCCGCGCCCGGTTACCGACAGCGGCATCCCGGTCGAACGGGTGTACGGCCCCGATTCGTCGGATCCCGCGCCCCGCGACGATCCCGGCCAGCCGGGGGAGTTCCCGTTTACGCGCGGCATCCACCGCACCATGTACCGCGGGCGTCCCTGGACCATGCGCCAGTATGCCGGCTTCGGCACCGCGGCCGAGACCAACCGGCGCTACCGCTACCTGCTCGAGAGCGGCACTACCGGGCTCTCGGTCGCCTTCGACCTCCCCACGCAGATGGGCTACGACTCGGACCACCCCATGGCCGCCGGCGAGGTCGGGCGGGTCGGGGTGGCGATCGATTCCATCGAGGACATGCGCCTTCTCTTCGAGGGGATTCCGCTGGAGGACGTCTCCACCTCCATGACCATAAACTCGACCGCGGCCACCCTGCTCGCGCTCTACGTCGCGCTGGCCGACGAGCGGGGAGTGCCGCGTGCGCAGCTGGCCGGGACGGTGCAGAACGACATCCTCAAGGAGTACATCGCCCGGGGCACCTACATCTATCCGGCTGAGCCCTCGCTCCGCCTGGTGTCGGACGTCATCGCGTTCTGTTCGCGCGAGCTGCCCAGGTGGAATCCGGTGTCGATCTCCGGGTACCACATCCGCGAGGCCGGCTCGACCGCCCCCCAGGAGGTCGCCTTCACCTTCGCCAACGGGCTCGAGTACGTGCGCCGCGCGCTGGAATCCGGAGTCGCGCTCGAGGACTTCGCCCCGCGCCTTTCCTTCTTTTTCGCCGCGCACAGCGACCTGCTCGAGGAGGTGGCCAAGTTCCGCGCCGCCCGCCGGCTGTGGGCGCGGCTGATGCGCGAGCAGTTCGGGGCCTCCGACCGGAGCGCGCGGCTGCGCTTCCACACCCAGACGGGTGGGTCGACGCTGACCGCTCAGCAACCCCTCAACAACGTGACCCGCACCACCCTGCAGGCGCTCGCGGCGGTGCTGGGGGGTACGCAGTCGCTGCACACCAACGGATACGACGAGGCTCTCGCGCTCCCCACCGAGGAGTCCGCCCGCATTGCCCTGCGCGCCCAACAGATCCTGTTGCGCGAGAGCGGGGTGGCCCGCACGGTCGATCCTCTCGGGGGGAGCTATTTCGTTGAAGCGCTTACCGATACGATCGAGTCGCGGGCGCGCGTTCACCTGGAGCGCATCGCCGCCACGGGCGGGGCCGCGCAGTCCCTCGACTACATGCGCGACCACATCCACCGGTCGGCGTACCGCACCCAGCTCGCGGTCGAGTCGGGCGAGAAGGTCGTGGTCGGAGTAAACCGCCACGTCGAAGAGGGCGCGGACCCGCCCCGCCGCGGCCCCGACTACCGGGTGCTCGAGGCCGGGCAGCGCGCCAGGCTGGAGGAGCTGCGCGCCCGCCGCGATGGCCGCACAGCCGCCCGCGCCCTCGACCAGGTGCGGGAGGCGGCGCGCACGGACGCCAACCTGGTGCCGCCCATGGTGGCCGCCGTGCGCGCCCGCGCGACCCTGGGCGAGATCAGCGAAGTCCTCGCGCGCGAATGGGGGAGCTACGCAGGGCAATAGGCGTCCTCCGCAAACACGATTACCTTGGCGGGTCGAACCAACCCCGCGATTCATCATCCATGCCTACCTACGACTACCAGTGTAGCGGCTGCGGACAGGCCTTCGAGGTCTTCCAGAGAATGTCGGACGAGCCGGTCTCCAGCTGCCCCGACTGCGGCTCGGCTGCCCGGCGCAGGATCTCCGGCGGGGCCGGCTTCATCTTCAAGGGCGAAGGCTTCTACATCACCGATCACCGCAGTCAGGATTACCGCGACAGGGCCGCGGCCGACGCGGGTAAAGAGCCTGCCGCGGCATCCGGCGCAAGGGCTGCCGGCGACGGTGCGGGCGAATCCCCGAAGAAGGGCGAAGCGAAGACGGCGGAAACGTCGTCCTCGGATTCGGGCAAGACGTCCTCGGGCGCCGGTCGGGCCGGTTCAGCATCGGGAGCTGATTCGGGCGGTTCCCGGTCCGCGAGCGGTGCGGGCAGTCGGGCCCAAGCCGGTTCGGAGCAATGAGCCGGGGGGCGCTGCGCGACATCCTCGAGCAGGCGCTCGCCGGGATGGGAGTGACGGGACACGAAGTCCGGCTGGAGCGGCCGCGCGACCCGGACCACGGCGACATCGCTTCCTCCGTCGCGCTCACCCTCGCCTCCCGGCTCCGGCGGCCTCCGCGCGCCATCGCGGACGAGATCGCGGGACGGCTCGAGCTGGACGGCACCGGGATCGCCTCGGTGGAGGTCGCCGGCCCGGGCTTCCTGAACTTCCGCCTCTCGGCCTCGCGGGTATCCTCGGTCGTCGTGGAGATTCTCCGCCGGGGTGAACTCTATGGGCGCTCCGGGGACGGGCAGGGCAGATCCATCATGGTGGAGTTCGTCTCCGCCAACCCCACCGGTCCGCTGCACCTGGGCCACGGGCGCCAGGCCGCGCTCGGCGACACGCTGGCCAACCTGCTCGACTGGACCGGCTGGGCGGCGTACCGGGAGTACTACTACAACGACGCGGGCCGCCAGATCGAGCGGCTGGGGGAGAGCGTCGCCTGCCGCTATCTGCACCACTTCGGCGTCCAGGCCGACTTCCCGGACGATGGATACCACGGGGCCTACGTCGTCGAGATCGCGGAGCGGCTCGCGCAAGCGGAGGGCGACCGGTGGGTGGATGCCGAGCCGGAGGAACGGCACGCCGTCTGCCGGCGCTTCGCGGTGCGCGTGCTGCGCGAAGAACAGGACCGCGATCTCGCCCACTTCGGCGTGCGCTTCGACCGCTACTTCCTCGAATCCTCGCTCTACACGGACGGGGCGGTCGACGCGACCATCGCGGCGCTGCGCGAGACCGGGCACGTGTACGATCGCGATGGCGCCATGTGGCTCACCACCACGGCCTTCGGCGACCAGAAGGACAGGGTGATGGTCAAGAGCGACGGCAGCCCCACCTACTTCCTCCCCGACGTCGCCTATCACATGAGCAAGTGGCGGCGCGGCTTCCACGAGGTCATCAACGTGCAGGGCTCGGACCATCACGGAACCGTCGACCGGGTGCGCGCCGGACTGCAGGCGCTCGGCCGGCCGCGGGGATACCCCGAGTACCTCCTTCACCAGATGGTGACCGTCGAGCGCAGCGGGGTGGAGGTGAAGCTCTCCAAGCGCTCCGGGGGCTACACCACGCTGCGAGAGCTGGTCGACGCCGTCGGCGTGGATGTCGCGCGCTACTTCTTCCTGATGCGCAAGCCGGAGGCGCACCTGGTCTTCGATCTGGACGCCGCCCTCGACCATTCCGACCGCAACCCGGTCTACAAGAGCAAGTATGCGCACGCACGCATGTGCAGCATTTTCCGCAAGGCGCGGATGGATCCCGACTCCATGACGCCGGACCAGCTCACCCCCGAGGGTCTCGACCTGTCCCTGCTGGAGCATCCGCGCGAGCGCGAGCTGATGGGGCGGCTGGGCGAGTTCCCGGAGCTGGTGCGCCGGGCAGCGCGAGCGCGGGCGCCGCACCTGGTGTGCGAGTACCTCGAACACACCTCCGGCATGGTCAACTCGTGGTATCACGCCGGCAATCCGACCCGCAATCCCGACCTCGCGGTGCTGGCCGGAGACCCGGCGCTGAGGGCGGCGCGTCTCGCCCTCACCGGGGCCGTGCGCGTGGTGCTGCGCAACGCGCTCACCCTCGTGGGCGTACAGGCTCCGACCCGCATGGCGCGGCGCGTGAGCTGAGGCGGCCGGGCATGTCGACCCTGATTGTGGGAAGCATAGCCCTCGACACGGTCGAGACGCCGTTCGGGAGGGCCGAGGAGGTGCTCGGAGGGTCGGCTTCGTTCTTCGCGGCGGCGGCGAGCCTCTATCAGCCGGTCCAGGTGGTGGCGGTGGTCGGCGACGACTTCCCGCTGGCGGAACTGGACTTTCTGCAGGAGCGGGGCGTCGACTTCTCGGGGCTTCAAGTCGCGCGCGGGGAGAGTTTTCGCTGGGGAGGGACCTACAACGCCGACTTCAGCGCCCGGGAGACCACCTTCACGACCCTCGGCGTCTTCGCCGACTTCAGCCCGGCCATCCCCTCGTCCTTCCGCAAGGCGCGCATCGTTTCGCTGGGCAACATCCACCCGATTCTCCAGGGAGAGGTGCTCGACCAGGTTGAGAAACCCGAGCTGGTGGTGTGTGACACCATGAACTACTGGATCGAGCGGGAGCGGGACGCGCTCATGTCGCTTCTCGAGCGTATCGATGTTCTGATGGTGAACGACACCGAAGTCCATCAGCTTTCCGGCATTGCCGATCCGGTGCGGGCCGCACGCTGGGTACGCGAACGCGGGCCCCGACGGGTGATCATAAAGGAGGGTGCGCGGGGCGCGCGGCTCTTCGACGGAGAGGCCGCTTTCCGGTGCCCCGCCTTTCCTGTGTCGCGTGTGGTGGACCCGACGGGAGCGGGCGATGCCTTTGCCGGCGGATTCGCAGGATATCTGGCGGGGGTGTCCCGCAGCAGCATGGATGCACTGCGCGAGGCGCTCGTACATGCCTCCGTCATGGGCTCCTTCGCCGTCGAGTCCTTCGCCCTCGACCGTCTTCGGAAGCTGGATGTCGGGGAGGTAGCCGAGCGGGCGCGCATCCTCGGCGAGCAGGCTGCTTTCGAAACCTCGCCGAAAGGAGCGAGCCTTGCCTGACGATTCCCCGAGACTGGACTACCGCGCCGCGGGCGTCGACCTGGACGCCGCGGACCGGGCGAAGAGGGCCATCAAGTCGCTGGTGGCGAGCACCCACGACCGGCACACCCTCTCGGGGATGGGCTCGTTCGGGGGCATGTACGCGGTGCCGGGCGGAATGGACGCGCCGGTGCTGGTGTCGAGCGCGGACGGGGTGGGCACCAAGCTCAAGGTGGCGTTCCTCTCCGGCCGCCACGACACGGTGGGGGCGGACCTGGTCAACCACTGCGTCAACGACATCCTGGTCCAGGGCGCGCGGCCGCTCTTCTTCATGGACTACCTCGCCACCGGCGATATGGACGCCGGGGTGGTGGGCCAGGTAGTTACCGGGGTCGCGCGTGCGTGCCGTGACAACGGCTGCGCTCTGCTGGGAGGCGAGACGGCGCAGATGCCCGACTTCTACGCCCCCGGCGAATACGACCTGGCCGGGTTCATCGTCGGCATCGCGGAGCGGGACGCGCTGCTCGATGGTTCGCGCACGCGGGCCGGGGATGCGCTGGTGGCACTGGCCTCAACGGGACTCCACACCAACGGGTACACGCTGGCCCGCCGCATCGTCTTCGACGTCCTGGGGCTCGACGCCGACAGCCCGTTCCCCGATTCCGGGGGGACGGTCGCGGACACGCTGCTGGCGGTGCACCGGAGCTATCTGGCGTCTCTCACCCCGGAGCTCGAACGCGGCGCCGTTCGCGCGCTGGCGCACGTCACCGGCGGGGGCATCCCCGGCAACCTGCCGCGTTCGCTCGGGGCGGGGCTGGGGGCGCAGGTCGACACCTTCAGTTGGCGACCTCCCCCCGTCTTCGACGTGCTGGCGCGCGCGGGTGGCGTGGCGCGTGAGGAGATGTACCGGGTCTTCAACATGGGCGTGGGCATGCTGGTGGTGGTCGCGCCTGCGGATGCCGACGGCCTCGTCTCCCGCCTGCGGGACCGGGGGGAGGAGGCTTGGATCGCTGGGGAAGTCGTCCGGGGTTCGGGAGTGGAGTTGGTGTGAGGCTGGACGCGGGGCTGATGCTCGCTCTCCTGAGCCTTGTTGCACCCGTGCGCGCGCAATCGGCCGCGGAACTCACCGCCCGCTGCAGCGACGCGTCCGGGGGGGCAAACTGGTGCGCCGCCGGAGCCGTGGGATACCAGGCGGCCGCATCGGGCATCGGCCTGGCCGCATCGGCGGGCAGTGACATCCCGGGGACTTCGAGTACCCTGGGATGGCGGCGTGGATTGGGTCCGCGCATGGCGCTGAGCGCCCGCTTCACGGGTGCCCGCATCCCGCTTCCCGACCTCGTTGAAGCCCTTGCCCTCGAACTTCCGGAACTCCGCGCCACCGTCTCCCATGCCTCGCTCGAGGGCGCGGTCGGGCTGTTCGACGGCTTCCGCTGGGCGCCGCAGTACGGAGGCTTTCTGTCGCTGGATCTTGTCGCTTCCGTCGGCGTACTCCGGCTTCCGCAGGCGCACGGCTTTGAGGGCGACGCCTACTCGGCCGGAGTCGGTGCCCGTCTCGGGCTGCTCCGCGAGTCCTTCGACGTTCCGGGTGTCTCGGTCTCCGTCGTGAGACGCTTCCTCGGAGATGTCCGGCTGGGGGCTGCGCGAGCGATCACCGTGCGACTCGAACCTGCGGCAACCTCCGTCCGTGCCCTGGTCGGCAAGGAGTTTTCGGCCGCGGGCATCGTTGCCGGCGCGGGATGGGACCGGTACTCGGGAACCGTAACCATCGAGGGCCCCGAATCGGGCCGTCAGCCGCGCAGCGTGACGCTCGACGGCCCCCCATTCGATCGTCTGCTCCTGCACATGGGTATCTCCCGCACCTGGCAGGTGCTTGTGGTGGCGGGCGAGATCGGTTGGGCCGCGGGGTTCGATGGCCTGCCGGATCCCTCGGTGCAACCCTTCGATCCGAGCGCCGGCAGCATGTTCGGGTCCCTGAGCCTGCGGATTACGCGATAGCGGAGATGGGCGCATGACCGAGAGCGGGACTGGCCGGCTCGCCCCGGCGCCGAATGATCGTGTGTCGGAAGCGGATCTGACCTTTCTGGAGCGAACCGTCGAACTCGCACGGCGTGGATGGGGCCGGGTGTCGCCCAACCCGATGGTCGGGTGCGTCGTGGTGCAGAAGGGCGAGGTGGTGGGAGAGGGATGGCACCGCGAACTGGGCGGGCCGCACGCGGAAGTGCACGCGCTCGCCGAGGCGGGCGAGAGTGCCCGGGACGCCACCGTCTACACCAGCCTCGAGCCGTGCGCCCACATGGGCCGTACGCCCCCCTGCACGGGTGCCCTCCTCGACGCCGGGATCAGGCGTGTGGTCTTCGGCGCCGCCGATCCGGGCGTCGGAGCAGGGGGGGGCGCCGTGCTGCGTGCCGGCGGGATACTCGTAGACGGGCCTGCCTTCTCCAGCGCCCGGGCCGCGTCGTCCAGTCCCGCCTTCTTCCATGTCGCGCGCAACGGGTCGCCGTACGTTGCCCTCAAGCTCGCGCTCAGCCTGGACGGACGCATCTCGCGCGCGGGCGAGCAGACCGGACTGACCGGGCCGGCGGCGCGCGAGCATGTGCACTACCTGCGCGCCGGCTTCGACGCGATCATGGTGGGAGCGAACACCATGAAGATCGACGACCCCCGCCTCACGGCTCGCGGGCGGCTCGAGCCCCGCCGCGCGCCCGACCGCATCGTGCTGGACTCCCTTGCCCGCATGGCTCCGGAAGCCCGGCTCCTGCGGGACCACGGCGGCGGGCGGGTGCGCGTCTTCACGGGTGTGGACGCGCCCGCGGACCGGGCGCGCGCCCTTGGGCGGCGGGGCGCCACCGTCCACGCCGTTCCCCGCTCGGCCAGCGGCCTCGACCTGGGCGCGGTGCTGACTACCTGTTACCGGGCGGGCATCACCTCCATCCTCTGCGAGGGAGGCGGGGTGCTCGCCTCCTCGCTCCTGCGCGAGCGCCGCGTGCAGCGTCTCTACCTCTTCCTGGCCCCGCTCACGTTGGGATCCGGCTCGGTCCCGGCCTTCCCGGGGATGGACGAGGCGGCCTGGGAGGGATGGCGACCCGCCGGGCCGCCGGCCGCGTTCGCGCGCGACCTTCTCTGGGTCCTCGACCGGGACGGCTGATGTTCACCGGGCTGGTGGAGGAGATCGGAACGGTCGTGGCGGTCACGACCCGGCCGGAGGGCCGGCGGATGACCATTCGTGCCCCGGGCATCGCGCCCGACCTCACCGACGGCGCCTCGGTGGCGGTCGACGGGGCGTGCCTGACCGTCGCCGCTCTCGAAGCCGCCACCTTCGCCGTGGACGTGGTGCCCGCCACCCTGGCGCGCACCATCGCCGGCGCCTACCAGGCCGGTACCCGCGTCAACCTCGAGCGGGCGCTCCGCCTGGGCGACCGTCTCGGCGGCCATCTGGTGCAGGGGCACGTCGACGGGGTCGGATCGCTGGTCTCCCGGACCGATCCCGCCCCCGGGGACGGCGCTCGCCTCCTCACCTTCCGCATCCCCCGCGAAGTGGCCCGCGCCACCATCCTGCACGGCTCGATCACCCTCAACGGGGTGAGCCTGACGGTCAGCGAGCTGCCCGATCCCGACCTCGTGCGGATCGCGATCGTGCCCTTCACCTGGGAGCACACCAACCTGGCCGACCTGGCCCCCGGAGCCCCGGTCAACGTCGAGGGGGACCTGATCGGGAAGTACGTGGGTAAGCTCCTGTCAGTTCACACCCCGGATTCTCCGCAAGGCTGAGCCCCGTGCCGCACTCCCGCGTGGAAGCTGCCATCCGCGCCATTCGCGAAGGCAGGATGGTCATCGTCGCCGACGACGAGGACCGGGAGAACGAGGGCGACCTGGTGTGCGCGGCCGCCGCCGCCACGCCCGAAGTCGTCAACTTCATGACCAAGCACGCGCGCGGCCTCATCTGCGTGGCCCTGACGCGCGAGCGGGCCAGCGAACTCGGCCTTCCGCCCATGACCGAGGACAACACCGACCCGCAGGGCACCGCCTTCACGGTTTCGGTGGACGCGCACCGCAAGTACGGGGTCACCACCGGCATCAGCGCCTTCGACCGCGCCAAAACCATCGAAGTGCTGATCGATCCCGCGAGCCGCCCGGGCGACCTGCGCCGCCCCGGCCACGTCTTTCCGCTGCGCGCCGTCCCCGGCGGCGTGCTGCGCCGCGTGGGGCAGACGGAGGCCTCCGTGGACCTGGCCCGCCTTGCCGGATTCGAGCCCGCGGGCGTCATCTGCGAGATCCTCAGCCAGGACGGCACCATGGCGCGCCGTCCCCAGCTGGAACAGTTCGCGCGGGAGCACGACCTGCTCTTCATCACGGTGGCCGAACTGGTCGCCTATCGGCTGGCCAAGGAGCGGCTGGTGGAGCGGGTGGCCACCGCCCGGCTCCCCACCGGCGTCGGCTCCTTCGACGTGATCGGCTTCCGCAGCCCGCTCGACGACCGCGAGCACGTGGCCCTGGTGAAGGGCCAAATCGACGGGCGGGCGGACGTGCTGGTGCGCATGCACTCGGAATGCCTGACCGGGGACGTCTTCGGCTCCATCCGCTGCGACTGCGGCCAGCAGTTGCGCGCCGCGATGCGCCAGGTGCAGGAGGAGGGGCGCGGTGCCATCGTCTATCTTAAGCAGGAGGGCAGGGGGATCGGCCTGCACAACAAGCTGAAGGCCTATCAGCTCCAGGACGGCGGGCAGGATACGGTCGAGGCCAATCGCACCCTCGGCTTCGAGCCCGATCTGCGCGACTACGGCATTGGGGCTCAGATCCTGCTCGATCTTGGCCTCAGCTCGATCCGCCTTCTCACCAACAATCCCCGCAAGATCGTCGGCCTGGAGGGATACGGCCTGCACGTGACCGGACGGGTGCCGCTCGAGATCGAGCCTTCGGACTTCAACGAGCGCTATCTCGACACCAAGCGCGCCAAGCTCGGCCACCTCATATAGCAGCCCGTGGACTGCCAGCCCGGATGACCGGCTCAAACACCTTCAGCGCATCGCTCGACGGATCGGGAAAGCGCTTCGCCGTCGTGGCGGCCCGCTTCAACCCGGAGATCACCGACAGCCTGCTCTCCGGGGCCCTGGCTCGTCTGGCCGAACACGGTGTTGCGACCGGGGACATCGACGTCTACCGGGTCCCTGGAGCCTGGGAGCTTCCGCAGACCGCGGCGCGCCTGGCGACGCGTGCCGGCCATCACGGCATCATCGCGCTCGGGTGCGTCATCCGCGGCGAGACTCCGCACTTCGACTACGTGGCGGGCGAGGCGGCGTACGGGCTGGGCGAGGTCGCGCGCTCGTCGCCGGTCCCCGTCGTGTTCGGCGTGCTGACCACCGACACCCGCGCGCAGGCTGAGCGCCGCGCCGATCCGAAGGAAATGGACAAGGGTGGAGAGGTCGCGTCGGCCGCGGTCGAGATGGCGATGCTGTTCGACGGGCTCGCCTGAAGGGGCATGGCCTTCGCCGAGCGACCCCGCCGCAACCGCACCCGCGCGCGGGCATGGGCGCTCCAGGTGCTCTATCGCTGGGAGGCGGCGGACAGCGAGTCTGTCCTTGATGCCCTTGAGACCACGCTGGCCAACCGGCGGGTGGCGCCCGCCTGCCAGGCTCATCTGGCGCGGGTCGTGCGCGGCTTCGCCCGGCACGAGGAAGAGGTGCGCGCGGCGGTCAGCGAGGCGCTGGACAACTGGCGGATCGAACGGCTCGCCCGCGTGGACCGCTGCATTCTGTTCCTTTCGGTGACCGAGATGCTCTTCCTGGACGGGGTGCCGCCCGCAGTCGCGATCCAGGAAGGGGTACGGCTGGCGCAGCGCTACGGAAGCGAGCATTCGGACCGCTTCGTCAACGGCGTGCTGGACGCGGTGATGAAGGCGCGCACGGTCGTCGATGAACGCTGACCGGCGTGGCCCGTAGACCTGTGCCCCCGTCCTTTCTACCTTCGACGGGGCCCAAATCAAACCCACTGGAACCAGGGTTGGAAGAGATATGAAAGTGAACACGGTCGCTCGCGGCTGCGACGTGCCCGAATACGTGACCAAACGGGCCGACCGGAAGATCGGCAAGCTGGTCCGTTTCGACCCGCGCCTGACCTCCGCCGAGGTCGTGTTCCGGGTTGAGCGCCACGTTCACCGCGTGGAAGCCTTTCTCTCCCTCAACGGACATGAGCCTGTCGTCGCCCGCGGGGAGGCGCGTGATTTCGCGACCGCGCTCGACCAGGTGGCCGATCGCCTGAGCAAGATCCTGCGCCGCGGCCGAACCCAGCAGGTGGAGCACTGGGCCGGCCGGTGAGCACGAAACTCTTCACCTCCGAGTCGGTCACCGGAGGGCACCCGGACAAGCTCGCCGACCAGATCTCCGACGCCATCCTCGACCACATCCTGGCGCAGGATCCGCGGGCCCGGGTGGCGTGCGAAACCCTGGTCTCGACCAACTTCGCCCTGGTTGCGGGCGAGATCACGACGACGGCCGGCGACCTCGACTACACGCAGATCGTCCGCGAGACCATCCTTGCGGCCGGCTACACCCGCGACGAATACGGCATCGACGGCCACAGCTGCCGGGTCGAGTCGAGGATCGACCCGCAATCGCCGGACATCGGGGCAGCCGTGGACGACGGCGGGGCGGGCGACCAGGGACTCATGTTCGGCTACGCCACCGACGAGACCGACGAGCTGATGCCCGCCCCCATCCTCCTGGCCCATCAGCTCGCCCATCGGCTCACCTTCGTACGGACGTCGGGCCTGCTGCCCTGGCTGCGGCCGGACGGCAAGACCCAGGTCACCATGGAGTACGACGGCGACCGTCCCGTGCGCGTGCACACCGTCGTGGTCAGCGCCCAGCACGACGATGACGCCGCCGACGAGGAGATCCGGGAGGGAATCACCGAGAAGGTCATCGCCCCCGTGTTCGCCGCGGCCGGTTTCGAGTGGCAAGGGTGCATCCGCCACATCAACCCCTCCGACCGGTTCGTGATCGGCGGTCCCTATGGAGACGTGGGCCTGACCGGCCGCAAGATCATCGTCGACACCTACGGGGGCGCCGCCCGCCACGGAGGCGGCGCGTTCAGCGGCAAGGACTCCACCAAGGTCGACCGCTCCGGGGCCTATGCCGCGCGCTGGGCGGCCCGGAACGTGGTCGCCGCCGGGATCGCGCGCCGCTGCGAGATCCAGCTTGCCTACGCAATCGGCAGGGCGCGGCCGGTCTCGGTGGCGGTCGAGACCTTCGGCACGGCCACCTGCGGGACGGCGGACGAGCACATCGCGGCCGCCGTGCAGCAGGTGTTCGACTTTCGTCCCGCCGCCATCATCGACCGCCTGGGCCTCCGGCGTCCCGTCTTCACCCCCACCGCCGTCCACGGCCACTTCGGCCGCAAGCCCGAGTGCGTGCGCTGGAAGGACGGCACGGGGGTCGAGCTGTTCCGCTGGGAGAAGACCGACCAGGTCGAAGAGTTGAGGCAGGCGCTGGGGATGTGACCCGGGGCGGCCGGGCTCCGCCCTGCGTCGAACTGCCGGAACTTCACCCGCAAGCGGGGGTCCATCCAGCAAGAATGTCTACGCTTACGAAATCCCGACCGGCCCGGCCCGCCGTCTCACGGCCGCCCTTCAAGGTCAAGGACCCGGGTCTCGCCGAATGGGGCCGCCAGGAGATCGAGCTCGCCCGCAGGGAGATGCCCGGGCTGATGGCGCTCCGCGAGGAGTACGCCGGCGAGAAGCCCCTCGCGGGCTCCCGCGTCTCGGGCTCCCTGCACATGACCATTCAGACCGCCGTGCTCATCGAGACCCTCGTGGAGCTTGGCGCGGAGGTGCGCTGGGCGTCCTGCAACATCTTCTCCACCCAGGACCACGCCGCGGCCGCGATGGCCGACGCGGGCGTGCCCGTCTTCGCATGGAAAGGAGAGACGCTGGAGGAGTACTGGTGGTGCACCTGGATGGCCCTCGCGCACCCCGAGGGCGGTCCTGACCTCATCGTCGACGACGGCGGGGACGCCACGCTCCTGATCCACCAGGGGGTCGAACGCGAGCTGCAGGCGGAAGCCGGGGTCGCGCGCGCGCCCGGAGCCTCCGAGGAAGAGGAGGAGATCGGCCGGCTGCTCGACCGGGTGCTGGAAGAGGATCCGCACTTCTGGAGGTCGCTCGCGGCCGACGTGCGGGGCGTGAGCGAGGAGACCACCACCGGTGTGCACCGGCTCTACCGCATGGCCGAGGAAGGCACCCTTCTGTTCCCGGCCATCAACGTCAACGACTCGGTCACCAAGTCCAAGTTCGACAACCTGTACGGCTGCCGCGAGTCGCTGGTCGACGGCATCAAGCGCGCCACCGACATCATGGTGGCGGGCAAGAAGTGCGTCGTGCTGGGATACGGCGATGTCGGCAAGGGGTGCGTGCAGGCCTTCGCCGGGCTCGGCGCCACCCTCTACGTCACCGAGATCGACCCCATCAACGCGCTGCAGGCCGCGATGGAGGGCCACCAGGTGGTGACCATGGACGAGGCCTGCGCCTTCGGCGACATCTTCGTCACCGCCACGGGCAACGTCTCCGCAATCACCCGCGGCCACATGGACCGCATGAAGGACGGCGCCATCGTCTGCAACATCGGCCATTTCGACTCCGAAATCGAAGTGGCCGGGCTGGCGGGCCTGGAGTGGACCGAGATCAAGCCGCAGGTCGACAAGATCACCTGGCCGGACGGCAAGAGCATCGTCCTTCTCGCGCGCGGCCGCCTTGTCAACCTCGGATGCGCCACGGGCCACCCGAGCTTCGTCATGAGCACCAGCTTCACCAACCAGTGCATGGCGCAGATCGAACTCTGGCAGAAGCGCGAGACCGACGAGTACGCGAAACGGGTCTACACCCTTCCCAAGATCCTGGACGAAAAGGTGGCGCGACTGCATCTGGACAAACTGGGAGCGCGGCTCACGACGCTCACTCCCGAGCAGGCGGAATACATCGACGTGCCGGTCGGCGGCCCGTACAAGCCCGACCACTACCGCTACTGAGCGCCAACGCGCATTGCTGCTGCGGTCGTCCGGGACGGCCGGCGGGGTAGCGTCCCGCGAGGAGGACCGTTGGTCGAGGTCAGGGTACAGAGCCTGGGGCTTGACCCCTCATCCAACACGCCGGTAGTCATCCTGCGGGAGGTGGAGGGCGAACGGGTGCTGCCGATCTGGATCGGTCCGGGGGAGGCCAGCTCGATCGCGATGGAGCTGGCCAGCATGAAGTTCAGCCGACCCCTCACCCACGACCTCATCGTCTCGGTGATCGGCGGGCTCGGCGGCACTCTCAAGCGGGTGCTCATCACCCGCGTCCTCGACAACACCTTCTACGCCGAGCTGATCGTGCAGCGGGACGGCGACGTCGTTTCCATCGACGCGAGGCCCTCGGACTCGATCGCGGTCGCGCTCCGGACCGAGGCGCGCATCTTCGCCCAGGAGGATCTCCTCCACAAGACCTCGATCGAGGTGACGGACGAGGAAGATGCGGCCTCGGGGGAAGGCGAGGAGGAGTCTCCGCCGGGAATGGACGCGGAGGAGCTCAAGGAACACCTGCGCAAGCTTCATCCCGAGGACTTTGGCCGCTTTACGCCCTGACTCGCGGGCGCTCCTGCTGGCCGCGTTCCTCTCTGCGCCGGGCTTCGGGGCCATCCCTGCCCACGCAGCGACGGCGTCGACCGGTGATGCACGCCCGCCATCGGCGACGCATCCGTCGTCGCAGGAAGCCGGCGCGGCCGCCGCGACCAGCGAGCAGGCTACCGCGACGCTCCGGGGCAGGGTGCTGCTTGGCGACGCCGGAGTCGGGTCCGGGCTGGTGACGCTGCACGAAGTGGCGCTCGGGGGAGGAAGCGAAATCGACTCCGTCGTGGTCGCAGACGACGGATCCTTCGCCTTCGAGCTGCCCCGCGTCCCGGACCCGGAATCGGGAACCGTCTTCTTCGCGTCGACCCTCTACGAGGACATCCTCTACTTCGGCATCCCCGTAAACAGCGTCATCCAGCTCGACAGCACGTACGTCATCCGTGTGTACGAGACCGAACCCGCCCCGCCGGGCGGCGCGGATTTCACGGTCTCGGTGCGCAACCTCTTCCTGCAGGACGTGGGCACGGGGTGGAGCGCGGTGGACCTCATCCAGATCCGCAACGACGGCTTCCGCACCCTGATCCCCGCGAATGGCGAGCCGGTGTGGTCGTATCCGTTGCTGGGCGGCGCGCAGGACTTCGAAGTCGGCGAGAGTGATCTCGCGGAGGACGCGGTGCGTTTCGCCGACGGACGCATGTTCGTCGCGGCTCCGGTGCCGCCGGGCGAGCGCCTGTACGCGGTCCGCTACACGGTCCCCGGCCACCAGTTCGTCGCGCCGCTTCCGGGACTCACCGAGACCATGGAGCTGCTGGTCCTCGAACCTTCTCCGCCGACCGCCGTCACCGGGCTCCAGCCGCTCCCGCCCATCGAGGTGGAGGAGGGCGTGACCTATCGGCGCTACGCCGCCGGCGACATCGTTGATGACGCGGTGGGCCTGCTCCTGGCGGAGGAAGCGGAGGGACTTCCGCTGGAATGGATGGCGGTCATCCTGACCGTCGTGCTCGCATGGCTCGGGCTGTACGCGGTCTACCGCGATCCTGCGGCGGCGACGGCTTCCGCCGCCGATGAGCGGCGCAGGCTGCTTCGCGAAGTGGCCATTCTGGACGAAGCGTATGCGCGAGAGGGGAAGGTGGGGAGCAAGGCCCGGAAGGCCTATCGGCGCAGGCGCGAGCGGTTGCTGGCGCGCATTGGGCTCACCGACGATTCCCGGGGTTAGAGGATGTCGCTCCTTTCCACGCGCGCCATCCTGCTCAAGTCCCATCCGTTCAGCGAAACCAGCCTGATCCTCCGATTCTTTACGCGCGAGCGAGGCCTGGTGAGCGTGATGGCGCGGGGCCTGCGCAGGCGCGGAACCCCTCCCGAGATCTTCTCCTCGGGGGTTCTCGTGCTCTACTACCGCAGCAACCGGGACCTCCAGAACTATCGCGAGTTCTCGGTCATGCACGCGCACCGGGCTCTGGCCGGCGATGTGCGGCGGTTCGCGGGGGCGTCGCTGCTCGCCGACCTGGTGCTGCACCACGCCGGCGAGGAGCCGAGCGGGGCCCTCTTCGCCGGACTCGACGCGTCGCTGGGGCGCCTGGCCGAGGCTCCTCCGGAGATGATCGCGGTCCTCATCCTGTCCGGCGCCTGGGCGTTGGTATCGTTGATGGGGTACGCTCCTGAACTCACCGTATGCGTGGCGTGCGGGGACGGACTGGACACCGCCGCCGTTGGCCGCCTGGACCATGCGGCGGGAGGGGTGCGCTGCCCGCGTTGCGCGGGGCCGGCCTCCGAGGCTCCCCGCATCGGGCCGCGCGCGCGGGAACAGCTGAGGACACTTCTCCTGGGAGAACCGGTGGACGGGCTCGACCGCGTCACCCAGCACCTGAAGGTGCTGCGCAACTACGTGCACCATCACATTTGCGGGTCCCGTCCGCTGCCCTCCTTTCCCTTTCTCGAGAGCGTCGTTGGCGAAGCTGTCTGAACCGCGCGAGAGCCCATGCGCCGGCTGATCCTCGGCACTGCCGGGCACATCGACCACGGCAAAACCGCTCTCGTCCAGGCGCTCACCGGGGTGGACACGGACCGGCTGGCCGAGGAGAAGCGGCGCGGCATCACCATCGACCTCGGGTTCGCCGAACTCCCGGTGAGCGAAGATCTGGCCTTCGGTGTGGTCGACGTCCCCGGCCACGAGTCCTTCATCCGCAACATGCTGGCGGGCGCCACCGGGATGGACCTGGTGCTGCTGGTCGTGGCGGCGGACGAGGCCACCATGCCGCAAACGCGCGAGCACTTGGCGATCGTGCGCCTGCTCGGGGTCGAGCGGGTGGTCGTGGCGCTCAGCCGCATCGACCTCGTGGAGGAGGAATGGCTGGAGCTCGCGCTGGACGACGTCCGCGAGCTGCTCGCCGGCACGCCGCATGCAGATGCGCCCATCGTGCCGACCTCCGCGGTGACCGGGGCGGGCCTGGACGAGCTGCAGGCAGCGCTCGCGCGCGAGGGCGCGAGGGCGCATGCGCGCCTGGACGACGACATCGTGCGCCTGCCGGTGGACCGGGTCTTCACGGTGCGCGGCACCGGAACCGTGGTGACGGGCACGCTCTGGTCGGGGTCGCTGTCCCTCGACCAGCGCGTCAGGCTCGAGCCGGGCGGGCTGGCGGCGCGGGTGCGCGGCCTGCAGGTGCACGGGCGTTCGGTGCGGACGGCGCGCGCGGGGGAGCGCACGGCCGTCGCCCTCGCCGGCAGCCGCGTGGGCAGGGAGGCGGTGGGGCGCGGACAGGTGGTGGTCGGCGCCGATCCATGGGTGGCCGCCGACCGGGTAACAGCGCGCATCGAACTGCTCCCCGACACCGCCTGGGGCATCGAGCGGGGCCAGCGGGTGCGGGTGCACCTGGGCACGTCCGAGGTGATGGCACGGGTCTTCCTGCTCGACTGCGCCGAGATGGTGGCGGGTGAGGTGGCGTGGGCGCAGCTTCGGCTGGAGGCGCCCCTGGTGGCGAGAGCGCGCGACCACGTGGTCCTGCGCTCCTACTCGCCGATGACCACCATCGGCGGGGGCATCGTGGCCGAGCCGTCACCGCCGCCGCGGACGCGGCTGCGGGGCAGGGAGGGCGAACTGCTCGAGGCGATTGTGGGACCGGACGGGGGCCTCCGCCGCCGGGCGGCGCTCGACCTGGCCGGGTGGGCGGGCGTCCCGGAGGAGGAACTCCCCATCCGCACCGGCGATCCGCCGGGGACGCTTGCCTCCGGCGAGGACGAGACCGGCTTCGCGACTGGCCGGGCGCTCTATTCGGGAACGGTGGCCGACCAGGGCCGACGCCTACTCCAACGCCAGGTCGCCCGCTACCACCGAGCCCAGCCGCTCAGACCCGGCATGCCGCTCGCCGAGGCGCGCGAGGCTCTGCCCGCCGGCGCGGGCGCGGAACTGGCCGATGCCCTGCTCGCGCACCTGGCGGAAAAGGGCGAACTGGAGGTCCGCCGCGACCTGGTGCGCAAGCCCGGCTTCACGCCCTCCCTCACCGCGGAGCAGCAAGGCGTGCGGTCGCGCCTGGCGGAGCAATACCGGGCCGCGGGTCTCTCTCCGCCCTCCATCCGCGACCTTCCCGCCGCGCTCCGCGACCATCCAGACCTGTGGCCCATCCTCAAGCTGATGGAACAGGCGGGCGACATCGTCGTGTTGAACGACGACTTCTTCGCCGACGCAGACGCGGTCGAACGGGGGGCACGGGACGTTCAGGAACGGCTCGCGGGCCGATCCGGCCTCGGTCCCGCAGACTTCCGCGACGTTCTGCCCGTCACCCGCCGGCACCTGCTCCCTCTGCTCGCCTGCTTCGACCGGCTCGGAGTCACGGTTCGGCGCGGCAGCGGGCGGGAAGTGCCCGCCAGCCCGGGTCCGAGCCCGTGAGCGACGCGTCTCGCGGCCTGACGGAAGAGTTGAACATTTCGAGCCTGAGCGGTGTCCTATCGAAGCAACCAGGTACGCCACGCCGGCGCCCGTCGATGTTGACAGAAAGGGTGAGGCGCTCGTACCATGCCGTGGTGGTGCAGATTCATTTTTTCAAGGATGCCTGGGAGGGCTATCGTTCCTAAGCTACTGCACAGAAAAAACTGTGCGGAGGGGTTGATATGAGACGCTTCCTACGCGTCTTGACAGGCCTCCTCCTCATCCCGCTCGTTGGTCTGGATCCTACCTCGGCCCAGGAAACGGGTGATCGGGGACGCCAGCAGAATCCCGGATTCGAGTTGCGTCAGAACTATCCGAATCCGTTCAACCCGGAGACCCGCATCCCCTTCTCGTTGGGTGACGAGTTGTTTTCGGGCGGGGAGCCGGTCGTCGTGTCGATTCGCATCTACAACGTGCTCCAGCAGTTGGTCGCCTCCCCCACGGCCCTGCGCAACCCGGGCAGCGACGGCTTCCCCGTGTCCGACATGGAGTACGAAACACCGGGGGAATACGAGGCCTACTGGGATGGGCGCGACCTCGAAGGCAACCAGGTTGCGTCCGGGATCTATCTCCTCGTACTGGAGGTCAACGGTCGTTCGAGCGTCATCAAGATGTTCGTGACCAAGTAGGCTGGCGGCTGGCCACCGCTCCGTCCCAACCCTACGATTAGCCTGTCCGCGCCCGATTCGCGGGTCGCAGCCAGTTATCGCCCGAGTGGAAGCGGGCGACCGTCAGGGGAGGAGCCGCATGACGCCGCTCGACCGCCGAAACTTCATCCGCACCACAGCGGCCGCCGGTCTGGCCGCGCTTCCCGCCGGAGGGCTGGCGGCCCGCATCGCCGAAGGGGCCGAGTCCGCATCGGGCACCCCATCGGCCAGCCCCGCGCCCCCGAGTCTCGCTCTCGACGATCCGCTCGGCGTCCGCGCCAGCTTCCCCGTGACCGAGGAACTCGCGTACCTCAACACGGCTTCCGTCGGGCCCATCCCGATCCCCGTGCGCGACGCGCTGTACGCGTACGCGGACGGCAAGATGCGGAGACAGGGCGGAGGTTCCGGCCCTTCGCCGCGGCAGAGGGCCGTCGCCGGCTTCGCCGGGCTGTTCGGGGCCGACGAGGACGAGGTGGCCCTGCTCTATTCCACGACCGACGCGGAGAACATCGTCGCGAGCGCGCTCGACTGGCGCGAGGGCGACAACATCGTGGTCGACGAGCTGCACTTCGTCTCCACCTACGTGCTCCACCGGCAACTGGAGCAGCGGATGGGCGTCGAACTGCGGGTGGTGCCGTCGCGCGACGGCGTGGTCACGACCGAGGACTTTGCGCGCCGGACGGACGCGCGCACCCGGCTCGTCAGCGTGGCGTGGGTGTCCAACCGGAACGGCTTCCGCCACGATCTGCCCGCGCTCGCCGAGCTGGCGCACGCGCACGGAGCCTATCTCTACACCGATGCCGTCCAGGCGCTGGGCACCTTCCCCGTGAACCTGAGGGAGGAGGGCGTCGACTTCGCTGGCGCAAACGGCTACAAGTGGCTGCACGCGGACTTCGGCTGCGCCCCGTTCTTCGTCCGCCGCGAGCACCTGGACTGGATGGCGCCCGACCGCTACGGGCATCGGCAGGTGGCCGAAACCCTGCCGGGGCATCGCTACCGCCTGCGCAGCAGCGCCGCCAAGTTCGAGTACGGGAGCCTGGCCAACGGTCCGGTGGCCGCCATGGCGGCCGCGCTCGACTTCCTCGCCCGGGTGGGACTGGACCGCATCGCCGGGCACACCCACGCGCTGGCCGGCGAACTGCGCGACGGAGCGGAAGCGCTGGGGATGCAACTCTTCACCCCTCCCCGTAATTCTTCGCCGATCGTCAGCTTCTACCACGGCCTGGAACATGAAGCGCTGGCGAAGGCTCTCGCCGACGAGGGCATCGCCATCACGTTCCAGGAAGAGGGAAGGCTGCTCCGCGCCGCCGTGGCGATGTTCAACAACCGCGAGGACGTGGACCGCCTGCTGGGGGTGCTCTCGCGGATGGTCTAGGACGTTCGCCAGCGCCCCCGCAGGCGCCGGACGGGACGCGGACCGCGGACTGGAGTCAGTGCTCCAGCAGCGTCTCCACGTGCGCCGCAGCGGCGAGCGCGGTCCCGTCCAGGTTGTATCCGCCCTCGAGCAGCGACACGAGCCGTCCGTCGCAGCAGCTATCGGCGTAGTCCATCGCCATGCGGGTCATGCGCCGGAAGGCGTCGTCGGTGAGGTCGAAGCATCCCAGCAGATCGTCGCGGCGGCTGTCGAAGCCCGCTGACACGATCACGAAATCGGGGTCGAAGGCCGCCACCGCGGGCGAGAGCGCGTTGTCCCAGTAGCGCAGCATGTCGGCGTCGCTGGAGCCGCACTCCAGATGCACGTTGATGTTCAGGCCCGCGCCGTCTCCCTCTCCGGCGAGCGAAGGATCGCCGGTTCCGGGATACGCGTTCCAGTCGTGGGATGAGAAGAAGAGCACCGAAGGGTCGTCGTAGAAGGCGTTCTGGGTGGCGTTGCCGTGGTGGTAGTCCCAGTCGATGACCAGGACCTTCTCATGACCGTGGATCTCCTGGGCGTACTTCGCCGCGATGGCCGCGTTGCTGTAGTAGCAGAAGCCCTCTTCGGCGCCGGTGTTGTTGGCGTGGTGCCCCGGAGGCCGGATGGCGCAGAAGACGTTGCGCGCCCGGCCCTCGGCGACCACGTCCACGCCGGTCAGGGCGCCGGACACCGCGAGTTCGGCCACGTTCGCGCTCACGCCCAGCTGGCGCACCGAATCTACGTGTTCGCCGGTGTGGTGAGCGCGGATGCGGAGCAGGGGATCGACGGTGGGTGCGATGGGCACGGTCGCCTCGGTGAGCCCGCGCGCCTCCAGTTCGGCCCGCATGCGCACCAGCCGCTCCGGGATCTCGGGCGGGCGGGAGCCGTTCGGTCGAATGAGCACGTGATCGAGGTAGCGCGGGTCGTAGATGAGGGCGGTTCCGGTGGCCTGTCCAGGCGTCGCGGACGGGCGCTCGTGGCTCGGCGGGGAAGCGGCCGTGCCCGCGCCGAAGGGTCCGCCGTGCGCGGAAAGCGGTGTCGCCAGGACGGGCAGGGCCCCGAGCGCCGCGGCTGAGGATTTCACAAAATCGCGCCTGTCCATGACCACCCCACTTGTCGACCGGGATCGCTTTTCCTCCGGCGGGCATAATACTTCTGTTGTCGAGTCGCCCGAAAGATTGCCTGAGACGGTCGCCCCAGCCGGAGAAAGCCATGAAGTCCGAACCGAGGTCGGCGTACCGACTCGCCATCGTCGCCGCGCTCGCGACGGGGCTCATCCTGCTCTGGATCATCGGTGCGGTCGGGCTCATCGGCGTGGAGGGCGATCCCTTCGACCGTTCGTACGGGGGCGTGCTCGCCGTCGGCATGATGGGGGCCGTGATCGCCCGCTTCCGGCCGCGCGGATTGGCGCGCGCGATGGTCGCGGCGGCGCTCGCCCAGGCGCTGGTGGCCGTGATCGCCCTGATCATCGGCAAGCAGCACTCCCCGGTCAGTTCCGTGGTCGAGATCCTGGGCCTGAACGGGTTCTTCGTGGTGCTCTGGGTCGTGTCGGCGCGCCTGTTCATCCGGGCCGCGCGTTTGCGGGGCTCGGCGGAGGCCCGCGCCTCGGGATGAGGCTTCGCCGGATTCGGTCGACGAGGGGCGGGGTCGATAGCGTCGGTCCATCTTCCACGGCCTCGTACAGAGTTCGCGTCTGGCTGCTGATGGCCCTGGCGATGTGGGGGCTCGCCTCCGGCTGCACCCTCGAGACCCCAGGCATCGAACATCCCCTGCCGGACAGCCTGGCGAGCGCATTTCATCCCGGCCTCGTCGCAGACGTGCAGGAGGCGCCGGTATGGGTGAATCTCGAGACGGGACCCGACTCGCTGGTCGCCGCCTTCGGCGCCCGGGAAACGCCGGAAGCCGGACTCATCGGCAGGATCGCGATGGCGCAGCTTCGGGGCGACGAGATCTTCGTCCTCGATGACCAGTTGAACGTGGTGCACGTGTTGAACATCCCGGCGCGAACGCACGTGCGGGTCGGGAGGCCGGGCCAGGGCCCGGGGGAACTGGCCTTCCCGCGGGGCCTCGCGCTGTCCGAAGATCGCATCTTCGTGGCCGATGAGCGGCAGATGATCCATGTGTTCGACCGAATGGAGGGGGAGTGGTCGTGGACGCGGGATGTCCCCGTCCCGTTCTTCCCCATGGACGCTTGCTTCATGGACGATGGCCTGTACCTGCTTGCCCTGAGGGATGAGGCGTCCGGCTTCATTCATCGGCTGGAACAGGACGAGGTGGTTGCGTCGTTCGGGATCTCCTACCGCTGGGACAACCCGATCGTCCGCGATGCGACGACGGAGGGCCGGCTCGCCTGCCTTCCGGAGATCGGTGGCATCGCCTGGGTGCCGACGCGCCTGAACGAAGTGCACATGTATGGAACGGATGGCGTGTTGCGCTGGATCGCCCGGCTGCCGGATCATCGGCCCATGGGAATCGTCGAGAATGCGGAATCGGGTTCCGTGGCCATGGGGTTGACCCCGGGGCGCAGCGAGATGCACATGCTGTACGCGGTGGCGCCGGTCGCTTCGCATCTTCTGGTGCAATTGAGTCTGTACGACCAGGAAGCCGTCGATGCGGATGCCCCGAAGGCGATTCACAGCTATGTCATCGACCCAACCTCGGGCGCGGTTGGCGAGATCGACTTTCCATATCCGGGTCTGATCGATTGGCACGGCGGACGCATGGCATTGTTCGCGAACGATCCGTGGCCGAAAGTGGATGTCATTGCCGTCTCGGAGAGGAGTGCGAAATGACCGGCCGCGTTATCCCGATCCTGATCGCCATGGGGCTGGCGCTGCCGGTAACGCTCGGAGCCCAGGCCGGCCCGCCGGGGCAGGCCTCCGCCCCGCCCAGAACCATCTTCGACGGGGCGACGGTGATCGACGGCACCGGAGCCTCGGCCCGGACGGGCTTAGCCATCGTGGTGGAAGGGGAAGGGATCGCCGCCGTCGTCCCGGCTGCGGACCTGACCGACGAGCTACGCGAGGGCGCCGAGGTGATCGATGCGAGCGGGTGGTTCGCCATCCCCGGTCTGGTCGAGTCGCATACCCACGTGGCCACGATGGCCAACCGTGGGCGGGCCGAGTTCATCCTCAACCGCCAGCTCTATGCGGGGATCACGACGGCGCGGGACATGGCGGGCGACGTGCGTTCGCTCATGGACCTGCAGCGCGCATCCCTCGTCAAGGAGATCGACGCGCCCGACCTGTACTTCTCGGCGCTCATGGCGGGACCGGTGTTCTTCACCGATCCGCGCACGGTCTCATCGGCGGCGGGCGAGACGCCCGGCGAGGTGTCGTGGATGCAGGCCGTCACGGAGGAGACCGATCTGGCGCAGGCCGTGGCGCTGGCGCGGGGCACGTGGGCGACCGGTATCAAGACCTATGCGGCGATCGACGGAGACCTGTTGGCCGCGATCACCGCCGAAGCCGGCAGGCAGGGGATCCCGGTGTGGTCGCATACGCACGTCGGGCCGGCGCGTGCGCTCGAGGTGGCCGGGACGGGCGTGCGCTCGATGTCGCACGTGTGCAGCGTCGGCAGCGCGGCGATTCCGGACGACGTCTTTCGCGAGGGGCAGGAGGGGCGCCGCACCGGGTTCGTCGATGTGGACCTCAACCACCCCGCGGTGGACTCGGTGTTCGCCCTCATGAGGCGGCACGGCACGGTGCTGGACGCGACCATCCGGGTCGTCGTCCAGGTCGGACTGAGGCGCATGGCGGCGATCGACACGGTCAACGCGCCCGCTCCCGGTGAGACAGCGGACAGGGCGGGGGCAGGTCCGGGGCCCCGGCGACCGCCCATCGACCGGCGCCGGCGCGGCGTGCGTGCCGGGTGCGAGACCGCCGACGCGATCGCGCTCACCCGCCGGGCTTGGGAGGCGGGCGTCATGGTCGCGACCGGGACCGACGGCATGACTCCGCCCACCTCCGATTTCCCGGCGCTCTTCGACGAAATCCGCCATCTGCACGACGACGTGGGCATGCCGATGCCGGACGTGCTGAAGGCGGCGAGCCATCATGGCGCGGTTGCGCTGGGGCTGGAGGACTCGATCGGCACGATCGAGCCCGGCAAGCACGCCGACATCGTCTTCCTGCGGGAGGACCCGCTGGCCGGGCCGGAGAGCCTGCGTTCGGTGGTACTGACGGTGAAGCGCGGTACCCCGTACTACCGGCGGGACTTCGTGCTCGGAGCACCGCGGGCGGGGCCAGCGGGACGATGACGGCCGAGTCGCACCCCCTCGCGCTCCTCCGCGAGGTCAGCACCATCCTGGACGAGACGGCGGACCTGGGCTCGTCGGTGCGGCCCATCCTCGGCGCGCTTTCGCGGCGCATGGAGCTCGAGTGCGCGACGCTCACCGTTCTGAACCGCCGGACGTCCGAGATCCTGCTACACGAGGCGGTGGGCCTGACGGACGACCAGCGGGAGCGCGCGCGATACAGGCTCGGTGAGGGCATCACTGGACGCGTCGTCGAGACGGGCGTCCCTGTCGTCATTCCGTCGGTCGCCACCGAGCCGCGCTTTCTGAGCCGGGCCCGCCCCCTGGAGGAGCGCGACGGGACCGGCTTCGTCTGCGTTCCGGTGCGGCACGGCAACGAAACGATCGGAGCACTGAGCGCCGAACGCCCCTGCGGCGAGGCGGCCTCGTTCGACGAGGACATCCAGATCCTCTCGGTGCTGGCTTCCCTCATCGCCCACGCCGTGCGGCTCCGGCAGTTCGCGGAAGAGGAGAAGGCACTGGTTGCCGAGAACCGGCGCCTTCGGCGGGAGCTGGCCGACAGGTACCGGCCCGACAACATCGTCGGCAACTCGCGGGAGATGGTCCCGGTGTTCGAGATGATCGGCCAGGTTGCGGGGAGCGACGCCACCGTGCTCATCCGCGGCGAGAGCGGCACCGGGAAGGAACTGATCGCCCAGGCCGTGCACTACGGAAGCCAGCGGTCCGAAGGGCCCTTCGTCCGCGTCAACTGCGCGGCGCTCCCCGAGGGGCTCGTCGAAAGCGAGCTGTTCGGCCATGAGCGCGGCGCGTTCACGGGTGCACTCCAGCAGCGGGCCGGCCGTTTCGAGCGGGCTTCGGGCGGGACGATCTTCCTCGACGAGATCGGCGATCTTCCCCCGTCCGTGCAGATCCGCCTTCTTCGCGTGCTGCAGGAGCACGAGTTCGAACGGGTTGGCGGCAACAGGATGCTCAAGACCGATGTCCGGGTGGTCGCCGCAACCAACCGCGATCTGGAGGCGGACATCGAGGACGGCCGCTTCCGGACGGACCTCTACTATCGGCTGAACGTCTTCCCGATTCACGTGCCGCCGCTGCGCGACCGCCGGACCGACATCATCCTGCTCGCGGACCACTTCGTCGAGATGTACAACAGGCGGCACGGGCGCGCGATCGTCCGCCTCTCCACCCCCGCCATCGATCTGCTCATGGCCTACCACTGGCCGGGGAACGTGCGCGAACTGGAGAACGCCATCGAGCGAGCCGTGCTTCTGGCTGATGGTGACGTGATCCACGCCCGCATCCTCCCGCCCAGCCTCCAGATGGCCACCCCGGGCGCCGGGCGTTCGGGGCCGCTCAAGGTCCAGTTGGATGCGCTCGAGAAGGAGCTGATCGTCGACGCCCTCAAGGTGAGTCGCGGCAATCGCGCCGCCGCCGCCCGACAGCTCGGCATCACCGAGCGGGTGATGGGGCTTCGCGTCGCCAAGTACGGTCTCTCCAGACGCTGACCGCCCGCGACCTACAATTCTGTAGCTTCCTTCTCAATCCTACCAAAATGTAGGAACGGGTGTTTGCGGCCGTGCCCCCATCCGCCTGCGGCACATCTCGTAAGAATATTGGCGGCAAAGGGTTGCGCACCCAGCACGTCCCCGGCACGCCGCTTGCCCATGCACGGCCCCGAACCGGTCGCGGACCGAGCAGCCCGCGGACGAATCCGCGCGCCCGCGCCCACGCTGGACCGACTCCCGGGAGGTGAACCATGCGGTTCCTCATGACGCTTGCGTCAGTCGTGCTCCTTGCCGCCTTCCCCGATGCGGCTGCCGCGCAGACGGGCTCAGCGGCCGACGCGCTCTTCGCGGTCAACAACACCTGGATGATGGTGGCGACCTTCCTCGTCTTCGTCATGCACCTGGGGTTCGCAACCCTGGAATCCGGGCTGACCCAGTCGAAGAACACCGTCAACATCCTCTTCAAGAACATGGGGATCATCGCCATCGGGCTCCTCACCTACACCCTGGTGGGGTTCAACCTGATGTATCCGGACGAGTTCGCGCTCGGCGGCTTCCTCGGCTTCACCGGGATGGGCATCGGGACGGACGCCGCCGGCGTGACGGCTGAGTACAACCCGGGCTACACCTACTGGACGGACTTCCTGTTCCAGGCGATGTTCGCCGCCACGGCGGCAACGATCGTGTCCGGGGCCGTGGCGGAGCGGGTGAAGCTCGGTTCGTTCCTCCTCTTCGCGACGATCTACGTCATGTTCGTCTATCCCGTGGTCGGGTCGTGGAAGTGGGGCGGTGGCTGGCTGGACGGGCTGGGGTTCTACGATTTCGCCGGTTCGACGATCGTCCACTCCGTGGGCGGCTGGGCGGCGCTCGCGGGCGTGATCTTCCTCGGTCCCCGGCTGGGGAAATACGTCAATGGCGAGATCCGGCCGATCCTCGGCCACAATCTTCCGCTCGCTGTCATGGGGATGTTCCTCCTCTGGCTGGGGTGGTTCGGCTTCAACGGGGGTTCGGTGCTGAGCGCCGACCCGGGACTGGTCTCGTACGTGCTCGTCACCACCTCGCTCGCGGCCGCCGCCGGCATCGTCGGGGCCATGGCGACGACCTGGGTGGTCCACAGGCATCCGGACGCCTCGATGGTCCTGAACGGGGCGCTCGCCGGGCTCGTCGGGGTCACCGCCGGCGCGGATGTGGTGAGCGTTACGGCCGCGGTCATCATCGGCCTCGTCGCGGGGGTCATCGTCGTCATCTCCGTCGAGACGTTCGATCGCGCGAGGCTCGACGATCCCGTCGGGGCGATCTCCGTGCACCTGACCTGCGGCGTCTGGGGGACGCTCGCCGTGGGGATCTTCAGCGCGGATCACAGCGTCCTCACCCAGTTGGTGGGCGTGGCGGCGTGCGGCGCCATCGCCTTCCCGGCCGCCGCCCTCATCTTCCTCGTCCTCAGGAGTACCATCGGCCTCCGGGTGAGTCCGGAGGAGGAACGGCGGGGCCTGGACCTGGCCGAGCACAACATGGAAGCCTACCCGGACTACACCATCTTCACGGCTCGCTAAGGCCACCCACCCGAAACGGGAGTGCATGATGAAACTCGTGATTGCGTACGTTCAGCCCGATCGGCTGCACAGCGTCAAGGAAGCCCTGGCCGAGGTGGAGGTGGGACGGATGTCGGTGACCAACGCCCTCGGCTGCGGGCAGCAGGGAGGGTTCACGGAGACCTACCGGGGAGCGGACTTCGAGGTGAGGCTCCGCAAGAAGGTGCGCTTCGAGATCGCCGTGAACGACAACTTCCTGGAACGGACCAGGAAGGCGATCATCAAGGGCGCGCGCTCGGGGAACATCGGCGACGGTGTGATCTTCGTGCTGGAACTGGCGGAGTGCTACCGGATCCGGACCGGAGAGGAGGGCTCCCCCGCGATCGGCTGACCCCGACTATTTGTCGATCCGGTACATGCGGACGTACTGAACGTCCAGTTCGTCGGTCCAGACGCCGAGTAGGTAGTCGTCGCCGATCTCCATGTAGGGCGCCTGGTACTGGATGAAGGCCCGGTGGAGGCCGGGGGGCAGCGACACGCTGCCGAGCCAGGTGCCGTCCGGGGCGAGGATCTCGAAGGGCGGGGGGTCGGCGCCGGCCACGTAGTACGGCTGGAGCCACAAGTGCCCGGTCTCATCCACGTGAACGGACCGGAGAACGGGTAGGTGCGGCGCCCGCGGCATTCCCCGCCACATCCGCCGCAACCCCGCAACGCGTTCCGCAGCGGCCTGGTCCGGATCCGGAAAGGCTATCTCCATGATGCCGTCCAGATGGAGATCGAAGAGGGCGGTGGTCGCGTCGCGGGGGGCCACATCACGCCGATAGACTGCCGTGATCGCTCCATCGTGGGGTGAGATCAGGCGCACCGACCAGGCTTCCGTGTCGATCACCGCAAGGCGCCCGTCCGCGGCACCGAACTCCGGCCCCCTGGCGAAGACATAAGTGCTGAGGGACCAGCCTCCGTCCTCCCGGACCCGCGCAGACGCTTCGTTCCCCGGCAGCACGATCAGCGACCTCCCGGCGCCGTCATCAAGGTCGACCGTCGCCAAGCGCTCCAGGGGCCATCGGACGACGCCGTTGGGAACCTCGTCACCGTACTCGGCGAAGCGAACGATGAGCAGACCGTCCACGACGCCCACCGCCTTGTCGGCCACCGCCGCCCTGTTGGCGCCCTCGCCCTCGGTGATCGCCACCCGGTAGCTTCGCGCCAGGCGGCCCTGCGGGTCGAAGAGCTGGGCCCGCAGCAGAGCTCCGTCGTAGGTCACCAGTGAATCACCGGCCGTGGTTCCGACGAAGTCGAGACTCCTGAACTCACCTGGTCCTTCCCCGGACCTCCCCGCCCGCCACCGGAAGTTCCCTGCTGCGTCATAGCCGCGCAGTTCCGAAGCAGCCCGCTCGGCGACCACGATGTCGCCGTTGCTCAGACGCACGGCCGCGACCACATCGGTAAGCTGGTACTCGGGCGCACCGGTGATGGTGCCGATTTCGAGGAGCGGCTCGGGTTCGACGGTCCAACCTTCACCGCGGCCCCACAGCGGCTCGACGGCCGTTGCGATGGGGATGCCGGCCGAGTCGGTGTGGATGGTGCGCACAGACGGGGAGGAGGAGTCGCACGCGGCGCCTGCCATGAAGATCGCCGTCGCGGCCAGAATGGTCGCGAGTAATCCGCGAGTCTTCATCTTCATCCCCGCAAAGTTGCGTCGTCACGCCTCGTCGCGCGGACCGTTGCCAGCGGCGACTTCACCGCACGACCCTCAGCCGCACGACGTACTGCACGTCGAGATCGTCGCGCTGCACGCCGTAGAGATGCTCCCCCCGGGACATCATCGGATCGAAACCCCTGGGTGGTGTCATCGTGCCCAGGTAGCGTCCTTCGCGGTCGAAGGTGTCGTGCTCGGGCGTGGCGAACGCGTGCAGGCCGAACTCCACATCGTCGTCGGGTCCGAACGCCGACACCTGAAGCGCCCGCTGCACCCAGAGGGTTCCGTGAGGGCCTCCGAACAGGTTCGCGAACGCGGGGAAGTGCGTTCCGAACTCCATGGTGCGGATCATGTGTTCCCTGTCGGCGGACAGAGGGCCACGCCCGTAGGACGCTCGTATGCGCTCGCGCAGCGCCCGCCGGTCGGAGTCGCGTAGAGGCCTGGGTTCGAACGACTTGGTGACGACGCGCTCCAAGCGGCCAGTCAGATCCCGAATCTCCAGCCGGTAGGCCGAGAGACGCCCGCTTGCCAGGCGACCATCTTCGAGCAATGTCCATCGCGGCTCAGGCGAAAACGCGACCATGTGCGCCATGCCGTTGCGATACTCGAGCGCTCCGCTCTCCTCCATTTCGAGCAACGTGTCGACCACCTCGCCGCCACTGTTCCGAAGCAGTAACAGGGTCCGGGACGCGTCGCCGGTGGCAGATGAGGGATGTGGCCTGAGTACTTCAAGCAGGAGCCCATCCCGGGCGCGCCAGTCGATAGGGATCCCGCCCGCCAGGTCCATTGGGGAATGGCCGGCGGGCGATCCATCCGTGAGGAACCTCTGTACCCGTCCATTGAGGACATCCGGTACCAGGATCGTGTCGCCCCCGCCGATCAATACGGCGGATGGCGAGCTCAGTTCGCCCGGTCCGCTCCCCCGCTGGCCGAATGCGCTGAGGAACTTGCCGTCAGGGTCGAAGACCCGGATTTCGCGGGCCATCGAATCGAGAACGTAGATGCGGCCGGAGTCGTCAACCGCCAGACCTCTGATCGACCCGAACTCCCGCATCGGATCGCCGTCCACCACGCCGATGCGCAGTTCCTCCTCGAGCCTCCAGGCCGTGGCTTCCGTCCACAGGCCGGCTATGGGGTTGGCGACGACGGTCACCCCGGCGCTGTCGTAGATGGTGCCCGCCCAATCGCTGGCGACGCGCGAGTCCGCGCTGCAGCCAAACGTGGCTGCGGTGACCATCGCCACTGCGATGAGTCGCTTCAAACGCACTACGGGGTCCACTACAGGGCCCATGGGCGGCTCGCGCGGCTCGCTCGGGTTGTCCCGGGGCGACGCTCGCTTCGGTTCATCGCGCTTTGTGTCGGCATCGGCGTACCATGGGTCGCGGGACGCCGCAGCTGCAAGTCGCTGTATCTTCGAGCGAAGACAACCAACTCCCATCCTCCAGAGCGAAGGAGGCACCGTGCCGGTCCTTCCACTCCAGGGCCAGGTAGCCGTCGTCGCCGGCGCCACGCGAGGCGCAGGCCGAGGCATCGCGCGCATGCTGGGGGCCGCGGGCGCGACGGTGTACTGCACGGGCCGCAGCGTCCAAGGCCGCCCCGCCACCCCCGGCCGCCCCGAGACGCTGGAGGAGACAGCGGAGCTCGTCACGGCGGAAGGAGGCCGTGGCATCGCCGTCCGCGCCGACCACACCATCGAGTCGGAAGTCGAGCGGCTCTTCGCGCGCATCCGCGCTGAGGCAGGCCGGCTGGACATCCTGGTCAACGACATCTGGGGCGGCGACGCGCTCACCGAGTGGGGAACACCCTTCTGGGAGCTCTCCACCGCCAAGGGGCCGGAGCTGCTCGAGCGCGCCGTCCACACCCACATCATCACCAGCCGCCACGGCGTGCCGGCGATGGTCGAACGCGACACCGGGCTCATCGTCGAGGTCACGGACGGCGACACCTTCGGCTACCGCGGCAACCTCTTCTACGACCTCGCCAAGAACGCGGTCGTGCGGCTCGCCTACGCGATGGCCGGCGACCTCCACGCCCACAACGTGACGGCACTGGCGGTCACCCCCGGATTCCTGCGCTCGGAGGCGGTGCTCGACCACTTCGGGGTCTCCGAGGGCAACTGGCGCGACGCCATCGAGAAGGACGAGTACTTCGCCGAGTCCGAGACGCCGTGCTTCGTCGGCCGTGCGATCGCGGCGCTCGCCGCCGACCCCGAGGTTGCCCGGAAGAGCGGCGGGCTCTACTCGAGCTGGGAGCTGGCGAAGGAGTACGGCTTCACCGACGTCGACGGGCGCAGGCCGGACTGGGGCAGCTTCTTCCTCGGCAAGGTGCGGGAGATCCTCTCTCGGGACGCGCCGCCGGACGAAATGGACCTTTTTGTCGTACGCAGCCGGCTCTATCAGGCGGAACTCGACTCGTCCGCCGCGAGGGAGGCTGAGCGCCTCCGCACCTGGCTCGCACGGCACGAATGAACCCGGCTGGCAGTCCGTGAGCTGCTAGGCCTCCTTCACCCACCTCACCAGCTCGCGCAGGGTGGGCCGCTTCCCCTGCATGAGAATCCCGACGCGATAGATCCTCCCGGCCACCCACGACGTGCCCACCACGGCGCCGGCCATGAAGACGAGCGACAGCCCCGTCATCCACCAGGGCACCGCTCCCTGCAATGCGCGCGGGAACATCATGATCGGGCTGAAGAACGGAAAGAGCGCCACCCAGTCCATCCACGGCATCGTGCCTCCCCCGAGGGTGGCCGACTGCAGGATCAACGGGATGATGAGCAGCATGATCACCGGGAACTGGGCGTGTCCGGCTTCCTCCTCGGTGGCGCACATGGCCCCGACCGCCGCGAACAGGGACGCATAGAGGAAGTAGCCGAGAAGGAAGAAAACGATGAGGAGCACCAGGGCGCCCGGCCCCGGCAGGACCTGCGTGAAGAGCTCAAGGTCCGCGTTCGGGATCTGGACCGCGATGATCGGTGCCGCGACGAGAAGCAGGATGCCCGCGGACGCCGCCCAGATCCCCATCTGGGTCAGCCCCATCGATCCCACGCCGAGCACCTTGCCCAGCAGGAGCCGCCACGGGGTAACCGACGAGATCACCACCTCCACCACCCGGTTCCGCTTCTCGTCGAGGACGGACCGGAGCACGAAGGCCCCGTAGAGGAGCGTGGCCATGTACAGAAAGAAGGCTCCGCCAAAGCCGAAGGCCATCCCCGACATCCGGGCCGCCTCGGCCTCCGCCTGGTCTTCCACTTCGACGACCGATTCGAATTCCAGCCGCCCGCCTTCGATGAGCGACCGCAGCTCTTCCCCGGTACCGATCGTCGCCAGGTAGCTTTCCAGCGCGACGTCGTTCACCGCGGACTCGAAGAGGGCCACGCGCGTGATGCCGGGCGAGTCCTGCCCGTGGTAGGCGAACACCCCCTCCGACAGCGTGCGGTCGTCGAGCACCAGGTAGGCTTCCAGTTCGTCGTCGATGACCTGGCGATCCAGTTCTTCCAGGCTGACGTCCGATCCCATTACCTCGACGTCGTAGCCCAGTCCGTCGAGCCGCCCGGCCACCTCCTCGCCGATGCTGCCCGTGAAGTCCACCAGGGCCAGCTCGCGGTCGGAGTCCGCGGCCTGCACCGCAATGAAGATGTTGAGCCCCATGATCCCGATCATGAAGAGCGGAAGGGCGATCGTGCCGATGATGAAACCCTTCGTCCTGACCCGCTCCAGGTACTCCCGCCGCAGCACCACCCAGACCTGTCTCACCGAGCGCCTCCCTTGGGCAGCATCGCCGGTTCGGTCGATTCCTCCCCTGCGTGGCGCACGAAGATCTCGTGCAGGCGGGGCTCCAGCACCTCGAAGCGGCGCAGGTTCACGCCTTCGCGCATGGCGGCGCCGAGCAGCTCGTGATGGGAGATCCGGCCCGGCGGGATGTGCCAGGCGCCGTTCACCTTCTCGGCGTCGACAACGCCTGCCCGATGGAGCCAGCCGGCATCGCCTTCGAATTCCACGGCCATCGCGCCCGTCCGCTCCCGCCGCTTGAGCTCCCTGAGGTCGCCGTCGAGCACCTTGCGGGACCGGGAGATCATGCAGACGCGCTCGCACAGCCGCTCCGCCTGCTCCATGAGGTGAGTGGAGAAGAGAATGGTCTTGCCGCGTTCCCTCTCCTCGCGGACGATCGACTCCAGCACGTCCTGATTGATCGGGTCCAGCCCGCTGAAGGGCTCGTCGAGGATGAGGAGGTCCGGGTCGTGAAGGATCGTACCGATGAACTGAACCTTCTGCTGCATCCCCTTCGAGAGATCCTGCACCTTCTTGGCCGCCCAGTCCTCGAGACCCAGCCGGTCCAGCCATTGCGTCGCCCGCCGCCGCGCATCGCGCCGCGCCAGACCGCGGAGTTCACCGAGGAAAACGAGCTGCTCGATCACCTTCATCTTCGGGTAGACGCCCCGTTCCTCGGGCAGATATCCGACCCGGCCCCTGCGTTTCATGTCGGGTGAGCCGCCGAGCAGTTCGACAGAGCCCTCGTCCGGCAGCAGGATGGCCATGATCATGCGGATCGTCGTCGTCTTGCCCGATCCGTTCGGGCCGAGCAATCCGAGGATCGTGCCCCGGGGGATGTCGAGGTCGAAGTCGGAAACCGCCGTGTGCGCCCCGAACGACTTGGTGACGCCCGACAGCCGGACTGCTGTTTCGTTCACGTATCGGCGCTCTGCTGAAGAGGCTTGAGATGACTTCGATGGCCGTTGGCAGGTACGTTTGTGGAGCCGGAATGTTCAGAAGCAGGCCCGAATGCCATGTATACCACATGTATGTTCTGCCAGCGGTCCCTGGGCGCCAACGAGGTCGTCGAGACCTTTCCAGTGGGGCGACGGCTCGCCTTCGACGCGGCCAGGGGACGTCTCTGGGTCGTATGCCGGAGGTGCGAGCGCTGGAATCTGACGCCGCTGGAGGAACGCTGGGAAGCGGTCGAGACATGCGACAAGCTCTTTCGCGACACCCGCACGCGCATGTCTTCGGAGAACGTCGGCTTGGCGCGCCACCCCGAGGGGCTGGAACTGGTGCGGATCGGGAAGCCGCTGCGGGCGGAGTTCGCCGCTTGGCGCTACGGAGACCAGTTCGGGCGCAGGCGCAGGCGCGGCATCCTGCGGTGGACCGTGGCGGGCTTGGGGCTGGCCGGTGGGGTGGCCGTGGCGGGCGTCGCGGGAGGTGCCGTGGGTGCGCTCCTGGCCTTCGAGGGAGCCTACTGGGTGAATCTGTTAAATTACGTTCGTCCCTCAATCCGCTTTCGGCCGGAAGATGGGCTGCTCAGGCGGATGAGCGCCCGTGGTCTCCGTGAGATGCGCATCCGGCCGACCGACGACGAGTCTCTCTTTCGGGTGCTGGCGCTGCCTCAGCGCTTCGACATCACTTCGGCGGAGTGGTTTGAAGGAGAGGACGCGCTGCGCGTGCTCCGAGCCACGCTCCCAGCCCTCAACGCTCTTGGCGGCGAGGCGCGCACGGTGGAGGCCGCCGTCTCGGAGATCAGCGAACGCGGGCATGCGCACGCATTCCTCGAGCAGATCGCGATCCGAAGCGAGGGCTATCTTCGCCACGGAACTCCCGGCTCTCTGGTCAGGATGCCCGGTCCGGTCCGGCTCGCGCTGGAGATGGCCCTCCACGAGGAAGATGAGCGGCGCGCGCTCGAAGGTGAGCTGTGGCGCCTGGAGCAGGCTTGGCGCGAGGCCGAGGAGATCGCCGCGATCGCCGATCGGCTCCTGCTGCCCGACGGTGTCATCGACAAATCCGACCTTTGCTGACCGGATCGACGTGTAATTAGGTTGTCGGACGCAAGCGTTGGCGAACAGCGCTCTCGCACGGACTTCCACACGCGTTTTCATCATGACCGAAACCGGAAGAACGAAGCCCCGTTCACTGTCAAGATCCGAACCTCGCTCCCGGACCCGCCGGGACTTCGTGAAGTCCGCGGTAGCCGGGTCCGCACTCGCCGCGGGTCTCCCTTCGGCGCTTGCAGCCGAAGGAAGTCGAACCGTCCGCCGGACGCTGTCCCGGGAACCGATTCCGCCCGGTCAGGTTGCCCCCTCCGACCGCGTCGGCCTGGCCGTCATCGGCGCGGGCGGGATGGGCATTGCCGACGTGGACACGGCGCTGCGCATCCCCGGCGTCGAACTCGTGGCCGCTTGCGACATCTTCGACGGGCGCCTCGACGCTGCCCGCGAGCGCCATGGCGACATCTTCACCACCCGTGACTACCGGGAAGTCCTCGTCCGAGACGACATCGACGCGGTCATCGTGGGCACGCCTGACCATTGGCATCAGCCCATCTCCATTGACGCGCTCAGGGCGGGGAAGGCGGTCTACTGCGAGAAGCCGATGGTGCACGACATCGCCGAAGGCCACGATCTGATCCGCGCCCAGGAGGAATCGGGACGCGTATTCCAGGTGGGCAGTCAGGGGATGAGCTCGCTCGGCAACGAGAAGGCGAAGGAGCTGTACGAGCAGGGCGCCATCGGGCATCTCAACTATGCGGAGGGCTTCTGGGCGCGCAACGATCCCATCGGGGCATGGCAGTACCCCATCCCGCCCGACGCCTCGGAGGAGACCGTCGACTGGGAGCGCTTCCTGGGTCCGGCCCCCGAACGGCCCTACGACCCCCTGCGGGTCTTCCGCTGGCGCAACTATCGCGACTATGGCACGGGGGTCGCCGGCGACCTCTTCGTCCACCTCTTCTCCAGCCTCCACTTCGTGGTCTCTTCGCGTGGACCCACGCGCATCCAGGCCGCGGGAGGGCTGCGCTACTGGAAGGACGGGCGGGAGGTGCCGGACGTGCTCCTCGGCGTCTTCGACTATCCGGAGACGGACGCGCATCCGGGGTTCAATCTTTCGCTGCGCGTCAACTTCGTGGACGGCACCTCGGGCAGCACCTTCCTTCGGCTGGTGGGAAGCGAGGGCGCCATGGACGTGACCTGGACCGACGTGGTGCTGCGCAAGAACGTAGCGGTCGATCCCATGGACGCCTTCTCGCAGGAGAAGATGGCCGAGGCGGCGGCGGGCGAAGGCGGTCTCCCCGCGCGCGTGCGCATGCTTCCGCCGGCGGAGGCCCGCTATGAGGTCGAGCGCGGCTACCGGGGCGCGCACGTCGATCACTTCTTCAACTTCTTCCAGGCGATCCGCGGAGGCCCGCCGGTCATCGAGGATGCCGTCTTCGGCCTGCGCGCGGCGGCTCCGGCGCTGGCGTGCAACCTCAGCTATTTCGAGGACCGGATCGTGCGCTGGGATCCCGACGCGATGAGACTCGCCTGATGGATCTGGCTCCGACGAGCGGGATGACATCCGTGCCGGCTGGACCCGATCCGGCGAGAGGGACGGCCCGGGCGGCGAACTACCGCCGCTCGAGAGTCCTCTGCCTGGCAGCCATCCTGTGCCTGATCGTCAACTGCGGAGACGAAGTGCCCGCGGTGCTGGCTCCGCCCCCGCCGCCCGGGCTGGTCGCCACGACCGTCACCCTGGAACCCTCGTCGGTGACGCTGGACGCGCTGGGCGACACGATTCGACTCGCCGCCACGGTGCTCAACCAGAACGGTGACCCGATGACCGGGGTTCCGATCGCGTACACGACCACCGACGCGTCGGTGGTGCGGGTGGACGGTTTCGGCCTGGTGACGGCGATCGGGAACGGGAGCGCGGTGGTGACGGCCGCGAGCGGCGCGGCGACGGGGGTCGCGACCGTGACCGTCGAGCAGATGGTGGCGCAGGTACGGGTGTCGCCCGACTCGGCCACGCTGATTGCCATCGGGGACACGTTGCGGCTGGAGGCCGAGGCCCTCGACTCGCAAGGTCGGGGGGTGCCGGGGACACACGTGTTCGAGTGGTCGAGCAACGATTCGGTGGCTGCGGTGGACAGGGACGGCCTGGTGACGGCGGTGAGGAACGGGAGCGCGGTGGTGACGGCCACCACCGGGACGGTGTCCGGCGAGGCGACGGTGAACGTGGAACAGGCCGTGGCGGAGGTGCAGGTGTTGCCTGGCTGGGTGACGCTCTTCTCCGTCGGCACCACGGCGCAGCTCGCTGCCCGGGCGCTGGACGCGAACGGGGCGGAAGTGCCCGACATGGAATTCGAGTGGTCGAACGACCGCGGGGCGGCGCGCGTGAGCGCCACGGGCCTAGTGACCGCGGTACGTGAAGGGACCGGCGTGGTGACGGCCACGACCGCATCGGTCGCGGGAAGCGCGGCGGTGACGGTGAGCCTGCTTGCGGGCGCCGCCAAGGACCGCGCGATCCTCGAAGCCGTGTACGACGCGACCGAAGGCCGTTTCTGGAGGAACAACCGCAACTGGCTCAGCGACGCGCCGCTGGGGGACTGGTACGGTGTCGATACCGACGCTGACGGACGGGTCGTCGGTCTTGACCTGGTCGCCAACAACCTGGAGGGGCACATTCCGCCCGAACTCGGTCGCCTCGATGAGCTCAGGGAGCTCCTGCTCGACGCCGCTACGGTCCCCCAGACCTGGTGCTATCGGCCGTCCAGTCCTCCCGAGTCGAGTGCGCGCAACGGAAGCGACATCGGCTGGTCCGGATCCGCACGGGGAGGCGGAAGCCTGCATTGGCTCTCGTGGGCGAGGCGCACCGACGCAGGCCGCGAGCACGGAGCCGGCTTGGTGACCGACATCCCGATGGGTGCGCCGCTCAGCTTTGCGACCGGCCTCCGGAACGGTGGCAACCGGTTGGCGGGACCCATTCCGCCCGAACTCGGCGAACTTGCCAATCTCGAGACGCTCTCTCTCGACTCGAACGAACTGTCGGGGTCGATCCCGCCGGAACTGGGAAAGCTCGCGAACCTGAAAACACTGTCGCTCTCGCGAAACCGGCTTACGGGCACGCTTCCACCCGAGCTGGGCAACCTGATCCGACTCGAGAGCCTGAACCTCGCGGTGAGCTACGATCTCACGCTCACGCCCCCGCGTCCGCGGTATGTGCTCTCGGGACGGCTCCCGCCGCAACTCGGGAATCTGGTCCGCCTGAAGGAGCTGGATCTCCGGGGACACAAGTTCACCGGCACGATCCCGTCCGCATTCGCCAGGCTCCGCGCGCTCGAATACCTGTCGCTGACCTGCAACTCGCTCGACGGCCCGATTCCTTCGGTCGTCCGGCAGCTTCGCCAACTGCGCCACCTGGATCTGTCCGGCAACCAGTTCGAAGGAGGCATCCCCGCGTGGATGGATGACCTGGACGACCTGGAATTCCTCGATCTCGCCAGCAACTACTTCCTGACCGGGCCCATACCCACGAGCGTTACGCGGATGACCGGACTGGTCCGGCTGAGCCTCGGCACCAACCGGCTCTTCGGCCTGATCCCGCCGCGACTCGGCCGCCTGACGAACCTGGAATCGCTGGCGGTGGGCAACAATCTGCTGACCGGCGCACTGCCGCCCCAGCTCGGGAATTTGCCGAACCTGGAGTACCTCTCGGTGTTCAGAAACGCCGGTCTCACCGGGGCGCTTCCCCGCGAACTCATGCAGGTCCGGTTGGACGACTTCAATTGGCAGGCCACCGCCCTGTGCGCCCCGCGCGATCGCGTATTCCAGTCATGGCTGGCGAGTATCCTCAACCACCAGGGAGGCCCTGGCTGTACGCTCCCGCCGCGCGAGATCTTCACGGCGTTCTTCGAGGCGACCGGCGGTGCGGGCTGGACCAACAACGCGAACTGGCTCAGGGATGCACCCGTGGCTTCGTGGTTCGGCGTGACCGTGGAGGACAGCCTGCTCACGGCGCTGGACCTCCCCGACAACGGGCTTTCGGGCACGCTCCCTCCCGCGGTGGGCGACTTCCTGGACCTGAAGCGTCTGGACCTGGAGGGCAACGCGCTGACGAGCCGTCTGCCCCCGGACCTCGGAAACCTGCTGGAACTCGAGGCCCTCGACCTGTCGGGCAACGGGTTTTCGGGACCGGTCCCACGCGATCTCGCGCAGCTCGGGACGCTGGAACGCCTGGACCTGTCCGACAACGAACTGGGAGGCGCGCTCCCAGGCATCCTGACCAGCCTGAGTTCGCTTTCCGACTTCAACTGGAGAAACAGCGGCGCCTGCGCCCCCGAGGTGGCATGGTTCCAGACCTGGCTCGAGTCGGTGGAGACCCGCTCCGGGCCGACCTGCGACGGGATCTTCTCGGTGTCAGTCGCGGAAGCACACCTGTCGCAGGCCACCCAGGGCGTCGGCGGCGGGGTTCCGCTCATCGCCGGGCGTCCCGGGCTTGTGCGGGTTCTGGCCACCGCGGACCGGGCCAACGACTTCAGGCCGAGTGCCCGCGCCGCGTTCGTCGTGGATGGCAGCGAGGCCCACGCGGCCGACATGGCGCTTGAATCGTCCCGCGGCCTGGCCGAGAGCCTTCCAGGGCAACTGGACCAGTGGTATCAAGCTGCGATCCCGGCGGCGGCGCTGCGTCCCGGAGTCGAGATGGCCGTGCGGATCGATCCCGACAGCACCATGCCCAGAGCGACGCTGGATGAAGTGCGGGTTCCCCTCGACGTGCGCGAGTTGCCGCCCCTGGATCTCACCATCGTACCCGTCGTGACCGGATCCAGCGCGGACGCGAACGTGCGGGAATGGGTCAAGGACGCCGAAGCTCCGCCGGTGAAGTTCATGCGGGCTGTGCTGCCGGTCGGTGAACTCAACCTGACCGTGCGCGAGCCGCTCAGAATCGCATCGGCCCCGGATGCCTCGAAGGGCGCGGAATGGATCGTCATCCTCGAGGACATCGAGCTGGTCCGGAAGGCCGAGGGCGGCCGCGGATACTGGTATGGCGTGGTGAACCGCGACGGAGACGAAGGCATTCGGGGGATCGCCCTGGTGGAGGGCCGGGTCGGGCTCGGCGTCCCCGATGCCGAGGTCTTCGCGCACGAACTGGGTCACAGCATGAGCCTCATGCACTCGCCCTGCGGGAATCCATGGCAGATCGATCCGGATTACCCCTATCCGGACGGCAGTATCGGCGTGCTCGGCTACGACGCCCGATCCGAGGAGCTGGTGGACTCCTCGACGCACGACCTGATGTCCTACTGCCATCCGCAATGGATCAGCGACTACAACTTCAGGAAGGCGCTCGAGTACCGGCTCCGCGCGGAGACCAGCCCACGCGCTCTGGCCGCCCGGGACGAACCCCGGGGAAGCCGGCTGCTGCTGCGCGGCCACGTGAGCGCCGAGGGCCAACTTCACCTGGATCCCGCGTTCGCGCTCGACGCGCCGGCGCAGCTGCCCTCGGGGTCCGGTCCCTATCGCGTCGAAGGCTTTTCCACGGATGGCAGCCGCGCGTTCGCGCTCGACTTCGACATGGAGATGGTCTCGGAGGGCGGCGGCAGCTTCTTCTTCCTTCTCCCGTTTGCCGAGGATCGCATCGCCGCACTGGAGCGCATCGTGCTCTCCGGACCGGAAGGCACCGCGACGCTGGACCGGGAGACGCGCGCGTCGCCGGTGGCCATCGTGACGGACCGCGCAACCGGACGGATCCGGTCCATCCTGCGGGGCGAGGCCGCCGAAGCGGCCGGTGCGACGGTGGCAGCTGACGGGCGTTCCAGGGCCGTGCCTCGCGAGCGCGTGCTGGTCAGCTATGGATTGCCGGAACCGGTGCCTTGATGGATGGAATACACAAATGCGTAAGACGATGAGACATGGCTTCATGGCTGGAGGAAGAGCGGGATCGCAAGTCAGCGGGCTGCTCGCGGTGGCGCTGTTCGCGGGGTGCGTCCTGGCCGCGGCGTGCGCAGATGCCGCCGACGCTCCGGAGCAGACCACGCCCGATTCCGACATGGCCGCTCCGGGGACGGCACAGGCTGCAGCCCCCAACACCCTCACCGACGCCGAGCGCGACGCCGGCTGGCGCCTCCTCTTCGACGGCGAGACCACGGATGGCTGGCGCGGCTACAACCGCGAGTCCTTCCCCGACACGGGTTGGGCGGTGATCGACGGCGTGCTTGTGGTCGGAGCAACCGCCGTGGATCCCGATGTCCCGGTGGGCGGCGACATCGTCACCACCGAGTCCTTCGCGGACTTCGACCTCAGATTCGAGTTCATGCTCTCGGAGGTGGCCAACAGCGGCGTCCTCTACCGCGTGATCGAGGAGGAAGGCGCCGAGATCTGGTTCAACGCCCCCGAGTATCAGGTGCTCGACGACACCGCGTATATCGAGATGGGCACGATGGACATGCGCACCCACCTCACCGGCGACAACTACGACCTGCACGCCGCGGGCGAGAAGACCCTGCACGGCCCCGGCGAGTGGAACGAGGGCCGCATCCGCATCGCGAACAACCATGTGGAGCACTGGCTGAACGGCGTGAAGACGGTGGAGTACGAGCTCGGCTCGCCGGAGTGGGAGGCACTGGTCGGGGCCAGCAAGTTCGCGCCCTATCCGCGCTACGGGCGCGCGGCCTCGGGTCCCATCGGGCTCCAGGACCACGGGCGCAACGTCTTCTATCGCAACATCAAGATTCTTCCGCTGGGGCCGGTTTCGCTCTTCAACGGCGAGGACCTCGACGGCTGGCGCGTGCACGGAACCGAGCGCTGGTATGTCGAGAACGGGGAACTGGTGTGCGAAAGCGGCCCTGATGCCGAATACGGCTACCTGACGACAGAACAGTTATTTAAAGACTTCGATCTGACCGTCGACTTCAGGCAGGAGGCGGACGGCAACAGCGGTGTGTTCTTCCGCTCCAGCGTGGAGGGCACGGTCGTGACCGGCTGGCAGGCCGAAGTGGCGCCGCCGGGACTCTTCACCGGCGGGATCTACGAGTCCTACGGGCGCGGCTGGCTGGTGCAGCCCGATCCGGCGCTCGACGCTGCGCTGAAGATGGGCGACTGGAACACGCTGCGGGTCCGGGCGGTGGGCGACCGGGTCACGACCTGGCTGAACGGGACCCGCATGGTGGATTTCGAGGATGCACAGATCGGCGAAGCCGAGGGGTCGATCGCGCTCCAGATCCACGATGGCGGCGGGATCAAGGTGCGCTGGCGGAATCTCCGGATAGTGGACCTCGGGGGATGAGGCGCGCGGAGATTCCGTGAAAGCCGTCCTCTTCGACCTGCTCTCGGCGCTGATCGACTCGTGGTCGCTCTGGGACGACATCGCGGGGAGCGAGGAGCGCGGGCGTCGTTGGCGCTTCGAGTACTTGCGGCTCACGTACGGGACCGGCGCCTACGTGCCGTACCTGGATCTCGTGGAGGAGTCGGCGGCCGCCGTCGGCCTGCCGCGCGCGTTCGCCGGCGAGCTGGAGGCGCGCTGGGACGAACTGGCCCCGTGGCCGGGGGCGGGAGCGGCGTTGCGGCGAATTGCCCGAAGAATGCCGATCGGCGTCGCGACCAACTGCTCCCAGGTGCTGGGCGTGCGCGCGGCCGAGCTGGTCGGAGCCCCTTTTCGCTCGGTCGTCACGGCCGAATCGGCAGGGTTCTACAAGCCCGACCCGCGCATGTATGACGCGGGCGTGGAAGCCCTCGGCGTCCCCTCGGCCGAGGTGTTGTTCGTGGCCGGTTCGCCGCGCGACATCCGGGGCGCGGTCGCGGCGGGCCTCAAGGTCGTGTGGCACAATCCGGCGGGGCTGGATGGGGGCGGGGCGGAGAAGCTCGCTGTCGCGGTGGTCGACGATCTGAGGAAGCTGGACGGCGTGATCGCCAGTATCTAGCTTAGCTTGGTCTAGCTAGATACTATCTCCGGCCGGTGAAAGCCCAATGAAGGTCAACATGCACGAGGCGAAGTCGCAGCTGTCGCGTCTGGCGAGACGGGCGTGGCAAGGCGAGGAGGTCGTGATCTGCAAGTCGGGACAGCCGTGGCTGCGGCTGATTCCGTATCGGGAGCGACTGGAACGCCGGCAGCCGGGTGGGCTGGAGGGCCAGATCCGCATCGGGCCCGACTTCGACGCGGACGATGAAGAGATCGTCGAGGCCTTCGAAAACTACACGCTCTTCCCGGGCACCGACTGACGATGCGCCTTCTCCTGGACACGGACACGTTTCTGTGGTGGGTGTCGGATTGGGGTGAAATCGACGAGACCGCCCGGGATGCCATCGCCGATCCCGGAAACGAGGTCTTCGTAAGTGCGGTGTCAGGTTTGGAAATCGCGGTCAGGAAGGCCAAGGGTCGGCTCGTCGCGCCGGACAGCCTGAGCGCGGTGGTCGAGGCGAAGCAGTTCGAGCACCTTCCGCTGACCTTCGAGCACGTCGAGAGAGCCGCGGTTCTGCCGCTGCATCATCGTGACCCGTTCGACCGGATGCTGATTGCGCAGGCGCAAGCCGAAGGGCTTGTCCTCGTCACAAGAGACGAGCGCATGCGTCTGTATGACGTCCTGACCATGGCGGTCTGACGAGCGCGCGGTCCTCCCGGCTCATCGACGACTCCCCCTTGGCGGAGGACACCGGGCCCCGTCGCGTCGCTATCGGTGGTGGCCGCCTTACACCAGCACCTGCTTGTCCTGCTGCACGATACGTCCGTCGACGGAGATGGTCGGCTGCCACATGAGCAGGTCGTAGTGGGTGGGGGCGACGATCTCCCCTCCGAGCGTGTGGCTCGTGCCGATGCCGATGTGGATCGTGCCCATCACGCCTTCGTCCTCCAGCATCTCCCCCGTGAGGCGGGCGTTCGGGTTCAGGCCCACGCCCAGCTCCGCGACGTTGAAGCAGTGCCGGTCGCCGAACGACTTCAGGTGCTCGCGCAGGGAATCGGCCTGCGCGCCGCCGGTCATCTTCACGATGTAGCCCGCGCGCACCGAGCAGACGATGGGCTCTTCCAGAATGCCGATGCCGAGATAGGGTACGGAGGCGTCGGCGACGATCGTGCCTCGGCGGAACCCGTGACCGGCACCACGTTGACCTCGATGTCGGGGACGGGCGCCAACTGCCCGGGATCGGGGATGTTGGTCAGCACGTTGGCGGCCCGGCCCTCGATACCGAAGCGGAGGTCGGTGCCGCGCGGGGAGGTGAGGCGGACCGTCCGGCCCTCCGTGAACGCGGCGCCCAGCCGGCGGCAGACGTGGGCCTGCGCCTCGAAGTCGGTCTCGAGCAGGGCGGGGCTGGTCATGATCGCGTCGGTGTACGCGGTCATCATGCACACCCGCGCGCCCGCTTCGAGGGCCGCCCGCATCGCCCGCGTGTGGGTGATGGAGATGCGGACCGGGGAGAAGATCACGGCCGCCTGGGTCATGGCGCGCGCGACGGACGGGGGCGGCTCCTGGCCGTCCTGGTCCCGCACCGGGATGACGCTGACGGTGACGGCCGCCCCGGCCTCGCGCGCGGCGCCGGCGACGGCATCCGCGTAGCGCCGCATCGTGGGGTCGGTCACCACCAGCACCGCCTCGCCCGGCTGGACGCGTCCGTTCACGTGCACGAGCCGCCGCGCGCCGGGGGACAGGTCCACGCCCACCTCAGACATTCCCGCCTCCGCCGCTGCCCGCTGCAGTCACGCCCACCTCAGCCACGTCTCCTCCCGAAGAACTCGTCGAACCGGCCATCGAAGATGATCGCGGTGTAGCCGTCCCCGGTACAGTTGGTCGCGGTGCGCAGCATGTCGGGGATGCCTCCGGAGAGGGCGATCCAGCTCGCGATGAACTCACCCTGCGCCGGGCCCTCGAGCCCCAGAATGCTCGCGAAGAGGGTCGCGCTCCAGAGCGCCGTCCCCATCCCCGCGGGCAGCCCCGGAGCGGCGATGGTGAAGAGCACGACGGCGGGCCACGCGGCCAGCATCATCATCCAACTGAGTTCCAGGCCGAAGACGTGGCTCACGACGAAGGGCCCGTAGGCGACGTAGGCCAGCGCGCTGGCGTCCAGGTTCACCACCGCGCCGAACGGCAGCACGAAGTCGGCCACCTCGTCGCGCACGCCGACCCGCTTGGCGTTGGCGAGGTTGACGGGGAGCGTCGCCAGCGACGAGCACGTGCCCGCGGCGAACACGGCCGTGGGGACGTAGTATCCGCTCAGCACCGGTCCTACGGGCCGGCGCCCGACCCGGCGCACGAGCACGAACGTGTAGAACGTCCACCAGACGAGCACGAGCGCGCCCGTGTAGGCCGTCATGGTGAGGTAGTGGGACAGCCCCAGCCGCGCCCCGAAGCGGACGCCCAGGGTGATGCCGAAGGCGAGGATGAGCGGCAGCATCACATAGGCGAGCCCGCTGCCCGCGCTTTCGATGGCGTCGGCGATGCGCTTGAGCACCCGGTACGTCGGGTCGTGGCGGGCGCCCCAGAGCCCCAGCAGGACGCCCGCGAGGATCGCCAGGAGCGGCCACGAGGCGCCTCCCGCCCCGAGGCTCTCGAGCATCGTCGCGGCTTCGGTCCACACGCCCCGGCCGCCCGTGGTCAGCGGAATGCGGAAGATGACCGCGGAAGTGATGAGGGCGATGAGCCCCGCGACGGTCGACGTGAAGACGTACCAGAGAACCACCGCTCCCGCGAAACGACCCGCCAGCCCGCGCCGCACCAGGGTGGCGATGGCCGGGCTCAGGGCCGCGAGGATCAGGAGCGGCACAATGGCGACCACCCACGCGATGAGCGTGGCGGTGGCGTCGGCGACGGGGGCGAGAGGGCCCGGGAGAAGACCCCCTGCCGTCAGACCCGCCAGCAGAGCCAGAAACGTCCACACATACGTGGGGATCCTGCGGGTTGCCGGCAGCCTTGCCTCCTTTCGGTTCGGGCGCGCATATCATAGCCGCGGAAGGCGATGTTTGACAATTTCCGGTGCAGGTGCTTGGTTTGTTGGTTTGAACGACCGTAGCGTTTTCGTTTGGACGAACATTGTTCTTTCGTTTAGACGATACAAACGCTACGTTTGGACGATGATCGACACCACGTTGTATCCCCGTTTCGTCGAGCCGCACCTGCTTGACGCGCTCGCCGACTCGCCGGCGGTCCTGATTCACGGGCCCCGCCAGTGCGGCAAGACCACGTTGGCGCGGATCGTGGGAGCGTCGCGCGGATACAGGTACGTCACCTTCGACGACGATGTGGTTCGCGGCGCCGCCGAGGAGGATCCGCTGGGGTTCGCCGCTGCCCTCCCCGCGCGAGTCATTCTGGACGAAGTGCAGCGAGCGCCTTCGCTGTTCACGGCCCTCAAGATGGAGATCGACCGGCGGCGCGTCCCCGGACGATTCCTGCTCACCGGCTCCACGCATGTGCTCCTGGTGCCGAAACTCTCGGAATCGCTGGCTGGCCGCCTTCAGACGCTCCGGCTCCATCCGCTGGCGCAGTGCGAGCTGGAACAGAGTGACTCCGGTTTCCTGGATGCGCTGTTCGCAGCCGAATTCGCGATCGGACACACTGCCCGGCTGGGTGACCGCCTTCCTGCTCGCATCGTCGCCGGCGGGTATCCGGCAGCGCTTACCCGTCCGCCGGGCCGTCGGCGCGCCAACTGGTACAACGATCACGTCAATGCCTTGGTCCAGCACGATGTACGCGACCTCGCGAGCATCCGGAAGCTCGACATCCTTCCGCGGCTGCTCGCGGCCGCCGCAAGCCAGACCGCGAGGATGTTCAACGCGAGCGACCTGGCCGCGCCTTTCGAGGTGAGTCGGCCGACGATACGCGACTACACGACGCTGCTTGAGCGGGTCTTCCTTGTGGAGCGCGTTCCGGCCTGGCACAGCAACCGCTTGAGCCGGCTCATCAAGCGGCCGAAGTTACACCTGTGCGACACTGGAATCGCCTCTTCGCTTCTTGGCCTGGACGGTCCGGCTCTGGCTTACGACCGTACCTTGCTCGGCCAGCTTCTCGAGACCTTCGTGTTCCAGGAACTTCGGCGACAGGCCAGCTGGAACGATGCGCGCATGTCCTTCCACCACTTCCGCAACAAGGACGGGGCGGAGGTGGACATCGTCATCGAGCGTGGTGCTACCGGGGTCGCGGGCGTCGAGGTCAAGGCGTCGGGGACGGTGGGAACAGGGGACTTTCGCGGTCTCCGCAAGCTCCGGGAGGCACTGCGAGAGCGATTCGCCGCTGGCGTGGTCCTGTACGATGGGGAAGCCACGGTGCCGTTTGGCGATCGGCTGTTTGCGGTGCCGCTGCGGCAGCTCATGGAGGGCGCCGGATAGCCTGTCCGTGGCGTGGGATACCGCTTGGTATTTTCGTTTGGACGAACGATATTCTTTCGTTTGGACGGACACCAACCTTTCATTCGGACGTTGATCGGCCTCTCGATTGGTCGACATTTCGCATTCCGTGATCCACAACGTCTGGGGTCCCATACTCACCCGCACCGCGCCCCAATCGCGGCGATCGCCGCGTCGATCTCGTCGCGGGTGTTGAAGAAGTGGATCGACAGCCGGAAATCGCGCGGCTGCCGGACGGGCGACGCGAGGATCCCATCGTCTTCGCGCAGTTCGTTGTAGAGCTGCGTGGCGTCGCACCCTTCGGGCAGTTCGATGACGAACACGCCCGACCGGTCCGGCCGCGTGCGCGGGGACGACACGCCCAGCCCGTCCGTGCCGTCGACCGCCTCGATCGCGTGGTCGACCAGGGACTGGATCCGCTCCTCGACCCGCGCCAGACCGACGTCCTCCATCCACTCCACAGCGCGCGCGAAACCGGCGAAGTCCGCGAGGGCGCGCGTGCCGAATTCGTAGCGGGCGGCGCTCGGAAGCAGGGTGTAGGCGCCTTCGTAGTCCATGGTTGCGTGACTGTGCGAGCCTGCCCAACTGAGCTGGACGTCGTCGAGCACCTCCCGCCGTACGAAGAGCGCGCCTGTCCCCTTGGGTCCCAGGAGCCACTTGTGGCCGCAGGTGGAATAGCAGTCGCAGCCGAGTGCGCGGAAGTCGGTGGGGACGCAGCCGGGGCCCTGCGCGCCGTCGAGGTGGTAGCGCACGGCGCGGGAGCGGAGCAGCGCGCCCAGTTCGGCGGATTCATCGGTACGCAGCGTCCGTCCGTTGTTCCGGGACACATGGCTGACGCTCACCATGCGCGTGCGGTCCGAGAGCTGGCCGCGCACCTCGTCGAGGAGTCCCGTCCCCGTGCTCAGGTCGATCTCACGGATCACGATCCCGAACCGGTCCCGCAGGACGTACCACGGGATGACGTTTGCGGGATGCTCCGTGTTGGAGATCACGACCTCGTCGCCCGGCATCCAGTTGAGGCTCCATGCGACGATGGAGATTCCCTCCGAGGTGCTGTGGGTGAGCGCGACCTCATCGGTTCCGGCGCCGAATACGCGCCCGAGCTGCGCCCGCAGGTCGGGTTCGATGCGGCCCATGTCGGTTGCGATGCGGGGCTCGGCGGGGCTTTCGTTCTGGAAGGCGAGACGCTCCTGGACGTGGTCGATAACCGCCTCGGGGGAGGGGCCGATGCCGCCGGTCTGGAAGTAGAGGCTGCCGGTCGAGGCCGGGATTTCGGCGCGGGCGCGGGCGACCCAGGCCTCTTGGGGTGCTGTCTGGCCGGTCGGTCGCAAAGCCGCTTCCGCCGCCGGGCCGGTCGTGTGCTCAGCGCCCGCGCCATCCCGCCCGCCCAGCAGGGCGAGCTGCCCAACCGGCACCACCGGAGCCAGCGCCAGCGCCCCCGCAGATCGGCGAAGAAAGCTGCGTCGGGGGATCGCCTGGGGCCTGAATCCCGGTAGAGATTCTTCTGAAGCCATTCGTCTCAGCGAATTCCCGGCGGCAGTCTCTTCACCTCGATGACCGGAACATCGTACTCATCTTTTTCGATGAAGGCTACGAGGCCACCGGGGCCGAATTCGTCCGGCATCCGCATCCGCCCGTCGAGCGTGCCCAGATAGCGGCCACTCGGTGTAAGCACGTCGATCGGACCGAGGTCTACGTCCGGTTCCTCTCCGCGTCGTTGAACCCACAGATTGCCTTCCCAGGTGGTGCGCAACGCGTACAGCACCGGCACTTCCGGAAAGAACTGCATCTCTTCGATCGCTTGCTCCTGGCCCGCGCGAAATCCTGCCAGCATCGCCCGAGCGGTCGGAGGGACGTTGCCAAGCCCCGGATCGTCGTCCGAGGTCAATTCCGCCAACTGGCGGTCAATCTCCGCCCGCCTCAGCCGACCGGTGACCGGCTGCGGGACGATTGGGCGGCGTAGGATCCGCAACACCTGGCCGGACGGCCCGGTCACCTTGATCGCATACGTGGAAGAATCCGAAAACGCGATCCCGCCCCCCGGCAGCGCGTCAAAGACCAGAGGCGGCACGAATCCCCATACAGGGCCGCTCGCCACCTCGGATAGACTCCCGAACCTCGCTTCGGTTTCCGGCGGCGCCCATGCTTCCACGAACGGCTCGACTCGCGCCTCCTCCGACGACAGGTCGGTGCGCATGATCTTGCGAATGCCGTCCGAGAAGATCGCTGCGCCCTCGCGGGTGGGGAAAAGCCAGGCGTCTCACGTCCGTGACGACGATTCGCCCGTCCGGCGGACGCGAGTGAATTCGCATCTTCCTATGGAAGTTGCACTTACGAGATTGGATGGGCGGATTCCAGCCGTTTGACTCCCGCCGATTGCGGGT